>JBAZKV010000002.1 GCA_041650635.1 Candidatus Margulisiibacteriota bacterium
TGGCTATACGGGTGGGGAACGCAATAGTATCTTCGGCAATAAAGTACAACCCGGAATCTCCTGCGCCAAGGTTTGAGGGTTCAGAGGCAGAATGGACGGTCATGGATGAGGAACTAAGGCTTTCGTAAGTTGCCGAGGCTACTGCCTCTATCGAGGTATATTTAGAAACGGCGGCAGAGGTTGCGGCCCCGTAAGCACTGTAGGCCTGCACCTTTCTTGCATACTGAGTATTAGCCGACAGGCCGCTTTCCGAAGTAGAAGTAGCTCCCGCAACCGCCAGCCTTTTTACGGCATTACTGCCGTCCAATATCCTGAAACCGCTTTCATTGTCCGAAGCATCTACCCAACTGTAGTTGAACTGTGAAGTCGAGGCAGGAGCAACACTAAAGCTCTCTGGAGTGCTTGGCGGCCCGTCATCAGTTGTAAATGGGACTATAGAAGACGCGGCGCCTGTCCCGTTGGCCGTTGAAACCGCCTTTACCGACCAGTAGTAATTCCGCAGCGGCAGCAGCCCTGTCTTATCCAGAACGGTTTCGGTAGTGGAGGTTACGCCAAGGTTGGTGCCTGCCGCATTAGTTCCAAAACTGACCTCATATCTGTTGGCGCCCGCGGATGAGCTCCAGGAAAGCCTCGCGGAACCGGCGGTAATGCTTGAGGAAGTTGGACTTGACGGCGCTGCCGGAGGAGTTGTATCCGAACCTGCCGACGACAGTTCGGTTTCGGTCCCGTCAGCGTTCCTTGCTTTTGCCTTAAAGCTGTAGAGCGTGTTGGAGGAAAGGTTCTTGTAGGTCCAACTGGTCGTTTTATCCCAATAAACTGTGGAGCTTGCACTGCCGTCGCTCTGCAGCCAGGTAGACCCGTTGTCCGGAGTTACCGCGTAGTCCGTCACTCTGCCCGCAGGGTTGCCGTTCTCGTTCAGAGTTATGTCGCAATGGTATCCGTATATGGCATCATAGCTTCCGGCAACCGTATTGACCAAAGGCGCGGCAGCAAGCGTATATTTGGAGCCTGCTTCCGTTGTGGATGTGACAAGACCGTCCCCGTTGCGGGCCGTGATCCTGTAGGTATATCTGGTATTTGGATTAAGCCCCGTGCTGTTCCAGGTGTTGGTCCTTATCCAGCCGCTGTTGGTGCCGCGGGTGACGTTCTGAAAATAAACGCCTGAGGACCCAAGGGAAAGGTTCTCGGGTTCGGAAGAAGAATGGACCCTCATTGAAGATGTTGTCAGGGCTTCATAGGTAGCGATCCCCGGAGGGTTTATAGCAGAATATTTCGAAGCATTGTAAAAATTTGTTTGCACCGCATTGGCGTTTCTTGTCTTTATCCTGAAACTGTAACTGGTATTGGCAGCCAAACTATCCGTTACCCAGGTATTGGTTTTTATCCAGCCGCTATTGGTACCTCTTGTATCATTGTAGAACCAAATCCCGGAACTCCCTAAATGAAGATTTGTCAGCGAATGCCCCACATGAGCGGTCATAGAGCCTGCGGCAAGGCTTTCAAAGGTGGCCGAAGACACCGACTCTATGGAAGTATATTTTGAAGACACTGGTAGAGTTGCAGACAGGGTCCCGTCCCCGTTCCTCGTGGTTATTTTGTAAGTGTAGGGTGTATTAGGCAGTAATCCCGTCTTGGCCCATGTATTGGTCTTTATCCAGCCGCTGTTCGAGACTGAAGCAGAAGGGCTTGTTATCTGAAAATACATCCCTGAAGAACCGGAAGTTAAATTGCTTGGCTGGTTTGAAGAATGTATGGTGAGGCCGTTCAGTGTTATAGGCTCAAACGTGGCGGAAGCCGCTGCTTCGATCGAAGTATATTTTGATACTGCCGCCGAGGTGGAGGCGCCGTAAGAGCTGTAAGCCTGTATCTTTCTTGAGTACTGCATGTTAGCGGACAGTCCGGTCTCCGAAGTGGAGGTCGCGCCCGCAATTGCCAGCCTTTTTATCACATCGCTGCCGTCCAGTATCCTAAAGCCGCTTTCATTGTCGGAAGCATCCACCCAGGTATAGTTCAGCTGTGAAGCCGAAGCAGAATAAATGCTAAAACTCTCGGGAGTATCCGGTATGCCGTTATCGGTCGTGAAATTCGCGATAGAGGAAGGCTCTCCCGTTCCGTTGGCAGTTGAAACGGCCCTGACGAACCAGTAATACTTTTTGAGCGATGCAAGACCTGTCTTGCTCATAACCGTTTCTGTAGTGGAAAATACGCCGAGGTTTGTTCCGGCAGTGTTAGTCCCCATGCTTACTTCATACCTGTTAGCAGCCGTTACACTGTTCCAGGCAAGCCTTGCGGAATAAGCCGTTATATCGGATGAAGCAAGCCCGGAAGGTTTTGCGGGAGGGGTTGTATCCGAGCCGGCAGAGGACAAAGCCGTTTCTATGTTCTCACCGTTCCTGGCCTTTACCTTAAAAGAATAGGAAGTGTTTGCTGAAAGGGCCCTGTACTTCCAGGCGGTCGTACTCGTGCTCCAATAAGCAGTGGTCGATATCGTACCGTTGCTCTGCAGCCAATTTGTCCCATTGTCGGGACTCACCGCAAAGTAGGTGCCGGAAGGATTGCTGTTAGGATTTATCGTTATTTTGCAGTTGTAAAGGTCAGTCGAGTCGTAGGAGCCGCTCACTGTCGGCGCGGCCGGGACCGCGGCCAGTGTATATTTGGAGGCGCTGTAAAAAGAGGTTTGTAGGGAATTCCCGTTCCTCGTCAGCACCCTGAAAGAATGCAAAGTGTTGGGTGTTAGACTGCCCGTTGTCCAGGTGTTTGTTTTTATCCAACCGCTGTTGGTGCCTTTGGTGTCGTTATAAAACCATATGCCGGAGCCTCCCAGATGCAGGTTGCTTACTGAATGCCCTGCGTGCACAGTTATAGAGTTTGAGGTAACGCTTTCATATGTAGCGGAAGTGACTTGCTCTACCGCCGAATACTTGGAACCGACCGCGTAAGCCGAGTTCAACAGGCCGTCGCCGTTGCGGGTCGTTATGGTATAGGCATAAAGCGTATTTGCCAGAAGCCCCGTGCTGTTCCAGGTGTTGGTCCTTATCCATCCACTATTGGTCCCCCTGGTTGTGTTTGAAAAAAGAATCCCCGAAGATCCCAGATTCAGGTTGGCCGGAGCAACGCTGGAATGTATAATCATTGAAGAAGTTGTAAATCCCTCCCAGGTGGCTGAAGTCGGCCTAATAATAGCACTATACTTTGTTCCGGCATCATAGGTCGGAGATGTTAATACCGCATCGCTGTTACGGGAAGTAATATAAAACCTGTAGTTAGTGTTTTCCGAAAGGCCGCTGCTCGTCCAGCTGTTGGTTTGAAGCCAGCCGCTGTTGGTATTCTTGGTCGAGTTGCGGAAATATACACCCGAGGAACCTGTTGTAAGATTGCTCAGGGTATTGCCGGCCCTTATGGTTATGGCGCCTGTTGTAATACCGCTGAACACCGCCGAGGAGGGCGGCTGGATGGCGGTATAGGGGGTATACCCTGTATAGGCAGATGCCAAAACACCCGTCTGGTTGCGGAAATTAACGCTTGAAAAATATCTTGTGTTGTACGACAGCCCCGTCTTGGTCCAGTTATTCCTCTTAAGCCAGCCGCTTTTGGAGGTATGGACCTCAAAAGAAATGCCGGTGCTCCCCAGCGCCAGGTTGGGAGGGACCGCGCTGGAATGTATAGTTAGCGCGTTTGTTGAAACAGCATCAAAGGTTGCGGCAGAAGGGGCTGCAAGCGCCGTTACGATCGAGCCGACATCAGCAACCGTTGTTACAACTCCGTCGCCGTTGCGGGCAGTTATTGTAAAACTGTAAGAGGTGTTAGCTGACAGAGAAGAACTGGTCCAGGTGTTGGTCTTTATCCAGCCGCTGTTGGTATTCTTGGTGACATTTTTGAAATAAAGGCCCGAAAGGCCTGATGACAGGTTGGCGGGCACTGATGAGGAATGTATTTTTACCGAGGAACTCGTCAGCGCCTCAGAAGTCATGGCCGTCGGCGCCGGTACCGCAGTATACTTTGTCCCCGCATCCAGCGTCGCCGTTATCACGCCTTCGGCATTCCTAAGCGTTATCTTGAAAGCGTAAGGGGTATTGACCAGAAGCCCTGAGCTTACCCAGGTATTTGTCTTTATCCAGCCGCTGTTGGTACCTTTGGTGACATTTTGGAAATAGATCCCCGACTGGCCGAGACGAAGATTGACGGGCGCGCTCGAAGAACGGATAGTGATGGAAGTCGTGGCTATTTCCCAGGTTGCAGCAGTTGCCGCCGCTATAGCGGTATATTTGGTCTCAGCCGCAAGTGTTGAAGTTATGGTGCCATCGCCGTTACGCGCTGTTATCCTGAAATTATACGGCGTGTTTTGTGAAAGGCCTGTGCTTGCCCATGTATTAGTCCTTATCCAGCCGCTGTTGGTCCCGCGGGTAGTGTTCTGAAAATACACGCCCGAAGACCCGAGATTAAGGCGGGAAAAACCTCCCGAGTCGTGCACGGTCAAAGAAGTTGTCGAAGGCGTTTCAAAAGTGCAGCCCGAAGGGGTTTGTATCAAAGTATATTTGGCAACTGAATCGGAGGTCGCGGCTCCCGCCGCGTTCCAGGCCTGAACTTTTCTTGTGTACTGCGTGTTGACGGAAAGGCCTGTCTCGTACGCCGAAGTTGCTCCCGCCGCAGCTGTTTTCTTAACAACATTGCTGCCGTCCATTATCCTGAAACCGGATTCATTTACCGAGTTGTCGGTCCAGGAATAATTGAGGCGGGTCGTGGAGTACGGGGTTATGGAAAAATCAGAAGGCGCCTGAGGCGGCGGGTCGGTCTGAGTAGAATAGTAAACCATCTTTGCCTCGGACGGAACCGCGTTGGACTGGACAGAAAGAAGATAATAGCCTTCGGGCAGGTCGCTAGGGGTCCTAAAGCTTATCGAGGTCCCGGCGCTGGCCCACTGGGCAGATGTCATGGGGTAAAGGGATTCGGTCTCGTCCAGCAAATTGTCGGAAGAAGCGAACGAACCGAAGCCTCCGGAATTGGCGAATTGCAGATATACTCTTGGATAATTTGTGGCCGAATTGTGATAGGAGCCATTTGAAGATTCCGAGATTCCTTTTAAGCCAGTCCCTACTATAGCATACGCGGTATTAGGAACTAAGCTCTTTGGAAAACTTGAGGATCCTCCTATAGATGAAACAGAAGGTTGCATATCAGAATAGGTTGTGTAATTGTATTCTGTATATCTTGCCAATTCACAGGAGTTTAAAGCACCAGCACTGCTTCCTCCCGCCACTAGAACTCTACCGCTGGGCAAAAGAGTTGCCGTGTGATACTGTCTTGCCGTATTCATGTTGCCAGAACGACTCCAAGTGGCATTGGAAAGGTTATAAAGTTCACAAGCTGAGGAAGAATTCCAACTTATTATGCCTCCCTCCACAAGGACATCGCCGTTTGGCAAAAGTGTTGCTGTATGATCGTACCTGCCCCAATATGTGCTCCCAGTAGTGCTCCAAGTCCCGGAGGTAGGATCATACAACTGGCAGGAAGTTAAGGAAGTGCTGCCATTAGTTCCACCCGTTACAAGCACTTTCCCATTCAGCAACATAGTTGCCGAATGATGATAGCGTGCCGTATTCATGCTCCCTGTAGTGCCCCAGGTCCCGGAGGTAGGATTATACAACTGGCAGGAAGATAAAACAGCTCCGCTTGCTCCCCCGATCCCTCCCGCTACAAGCACCTTCCCATTCTGCAACAGTGTTGCTGTATGCACAGCTCTTCCCACACTTAAATTTCCAGTTGTACTCCATCTCCCGGTTGAAGGATCGTACAACTCACAGGAATTTATACGAGGGGTACTGTAATCATGGCCTCCCGCCACCAGCACTTTGCCGTTCTGCAACAGCGTTGCTGTATGATATAATCTTCCCTCATTTAAATCTCCCGTCATTCCCCAGGTCCCGGAGGTAGGATCATACAACTCACAAGAGGTAGTATTAGCACTGATGCCGTATGCTGCTCCCCCGGCCACAAGCACTTTACCGCTGGGCAATAGCGTTGCTGTATGATTGCTTCTTCTCGTATTTAAATTTCCTGTCGGGCTCCAACTTCCGGACGAAGGATTGTACAATTCACAGGAAGTTAGATCATAAGAACTGCCCGCCCCGATCCCCCCCGCCACCAAAACTTTACCATTGGGTAATAGCGTTGCCGTATGATAATATCTTGCCGTGGACATGCCGCTTGCTACCGTCCACCCCCCCGTAGACGGGTCAAATAATTCAGAGGAGTTAAGACCGGTAAAACTGTTGCCAACATTTGCGCTGGCACCACCCACAGCAAGCACCTTTCCGCTGGGAAGAAGAGTTGTCGCAAAATAAGTCCTGGCCGTTCCCATTGAACCGGCTGAGGCCCAGGTCCCGGACGATGGGTTATAGATCTCCGAAGAATTCAAATAACCGCTGCTCGTTGTTCCTCCGGTGATCAGGACTTTGCCGTCGGGAAGCAGCACAGAATTAGGAAAAGCTCTTGCTGTGCCCAGGTTCCCTGTCGTGGCCCAGGCGTTAGTCGTGGGATTATATCTAAAACAGGTGTTCACAACTCCGGAAGCTGTCGATCTGCCGCCTCCCACCAGCACCCGCCCGTCCGGAAGCGACACGGCAAAGTGCACTGATTTTGCCGCCGGCATGTTAGCCCCGTAGCTCCAGGCGTTGGTCGAAGGGTTATACAGCTCGCACGTGTTTAGAATTGTTCCCGCCTCGGAAGAGCCTCCCGCCAAAAGGACTTTCCCGTTGGTAAGGAGTGTAGTTGTTGAATAATATCTTTCGGTCCCGAGGCTGCGGACAGTTCCCCAGGTGCCTGTTGAAGGATTGTAAAGTTCGGAATTCTTGTTATACCTGACCCCGGTATACAGCCCGCCTACAGCAATAACGTTTCCTGTATTAAGAAGTACAAGCCCATGGATGGCCCTGGGAGTGCTCATAGAATCGGTGGCCGTCCAGATGCCGCTTGAAGGGTCATACAGTTCGCAGGAAGCCAGATAACCCGACAGATAAAGAAATCCGCCCGAGACAAGGACTTTGCCGGTCGGAAGGAGTACAGCTGCATGGTATGCCCTTGCCCTTGTCATGTTGCCTGTAGAGCTCCAGGTGCCTGTTGATGGATCGTACAATTGGCAGGTGTTTAGATAGTCCGCCTCGGCATACGCATTATTCTTCAACCCTCCTGCAACAAGCACCTTGCCGTTGGGCAGCAGCGTTGCCGTTGCATAAACCCTGTTGGTGCTCATGCTGGCGGAGCTTCTCCACACCGGGTCTATCAGCACAGGAAATGTAAGTCCCTTTTTGTCAAAGGCTATTTCGACAGAAGCCTTGCCGCGCCCTGTTTTCTTAAGGAGGTATTTTCCTTCAACTTTTTTCCCTTCTGAATCAAAAATGACGGGCCTCGATAGCTCCATCCCTCCTAACCGCAGCTCTCCTTCGCCCGACAGTTCTATGGCTCCGTTCGTAATTTCTATCTCATTGATTATCTTTTGCCCTTTGTCCTTCCAGATAACGAACATCTCTTCGATCCCGCCGGGAAGCGGCATGTAAACAGCATCTGTTTCGGGCAGAACATTCTTATAGCAGGCTTTGCCTTCATGCAGAACGGCCTTTGACTTTCTGTTCGAATTTTGGAGTTTAACGGAGATCTTTTCTTTGTCAGTCTTTATCAAATAACCTTTAGAGTGGTCTCTGCCAAGAACATACTCGACAGAACCTGCGCCGGAGCGCCCGCTCCGCTTGGCCAGCGCCTCAAGCGCCTGCTTTTCCTCGGACTTGAGCCCCTCATGGGACTCCGGGCGCGCTTCGCCAATAGAATATGTGAACCTGCTGGAGTTCTCCTCTATCCCGATGGGTGTCGGCGCCTCGAACTTGGACCTTATCTGCGGGACTGCAAAAGCTTCTGAAATGCGCTTTAAAACTGACTTGTTGCTTGGACTATTTGTTTGAGAGGCATGTGAAGAAGAAAGCAGTAACAGTAATATCACCGCCGCCAGAATGACCGTATTCCGGATGCCGAAAGTACTTTTCAAGAGATCTCCTAGATATCTTTTGAGCAGCTTATATATACTAATTTATATATCAGGAATTGTAAAGGGGGGTGTTTACTGTAAGCCAATGGACCAGCGGTTTCAGACGCTCTTGATGTGAAGCTCCTTTAACTGCTTGGGATCAACCCCGGACGGCGCCTCGGTCAGAGGGCAATAGGCGGACTGGGTCTTGGGAAAAGCGATAACATCCCTTATCGATTCGGCCCCGGCCAGCATCATTATGAACCTGTCAACACCAAGAGCAATGCCTCCGTGCGGAGGCGTGCCGTATTCAAGCGCGTCAAGGAAATACCCGAACCTTGCCCTGGTTTCTTCTTCTGATATACCCAGAAGGCGGAAGATCTTGTGCTGGATGTCGCTTCTGTGTATCCTGATGCTTCCCCCGCCGAGTTCGGTCCCGTTGAGGACCAGATCGTAGGCTTTTGCTTTTATGGCTCCCGGAGCGGTCTTGAACTTTTCTTCTATGTCGTCAAGGTCGCCCTCGGGGCTGGTGAACGGATGATGCCGCGAAGCCCATCTTTTTTCGGTCTCGCTGTATTCAAGCAGAGGAAAATCAACTATCCATAAAAAATTGAATTTTGTTTTATCGATAAGCCCCAGTTTTTTACCTAGAGACAGCCTCATAGAGCTAAGGACGCTTGAAACATTATGGAAAGAATCTGCCCCGAATATCAAAAGGTCCCCTTCCTTGGCCTCCGCCTTATCAAGGATCCCCTTCAGCTCTTCAGCACTCAAGAACTTTACAATCGGGCCTTTTGCTCCGTCAGCCCCAACAGTGATCCAGGCCAGTCCTTTGGCCCCACAGGTCTTTGCTTCTTCCTCAAGGGAGTCCAGCTCGCCGCGGCTAAAAGAAGCCGCCCCCTTAACATTTAGGCACTTGACCACCCCGCCGTTCTTTACCGCACCGGAAAAGACTTTGAAGCCGCAATCTTTAACTATCTCGGTAAGGTCTACCAGCTCCAGCCCGAACCTGGTATCCGGCCTGTCATTGCCGAACCGTGCCATGGACTCGTCATAGGACATTCTTTCTATTGGAAGTTTGAGGTCCGGGGCCGCAAGCCCGGCGGCTTTTAGCGAACTAAAGATCTTTGAGAGCATTCCCTCAATAAGCACGATAATATCGTCGACCGCCACGAATGACATTTCCAGGTCTATCTGAGTAAATTCGGGCTGTCTGTCGGCCCTAAGGTCCTCGTCGCGGAAGCATCTGGCTATCTGATAGTACTTTTCCAGCCCGGACATCATCAGGACCTGCTTGTACAGCTGAGGGGACTGGGGCAGCGCGTAAAACTGGCCCGGATTTACCCTGGAAGGGACCAGGTAATCCCTGGCGCCTTCGGGCGTGCTCTTGCCCAGGAACGGGGTCTCTATCTCCAGAAAACCGTTCCCGTCAAGATAGTCCGAAGCCGCCTTAAGCACTTTGTGGCGGAGAACAAGATTGTCTTTCATAAAGTCTTTGCGCAGGTCAAGATACCTGTATTTAAGCCTTGTGTTCTCGTCCACATGCTGGGTAGGGTCGGCTATTTCAAAGGCCGGCGTTTTTGCCGTGTTCAGTATCTCGATCGCGGACGGCTCTATCTCTATCTCGCCGGTGGGGATGTTCTTATTTACGCTCTCAGGAGCTCTGGCCACGACTTTCCCGCTGACGCAGACAACATATTCGCTTCTTAGTTTTTCCGCCGTAGAATGGGTCAGCCGGTCCTTGCTGTCAAACACTATCTGGACCAGTCCCGATCTGTCCCTCAGGTCTATGAAGATGAGGTTGCCGTGGTCCCTCCTCCTGTGGACCCAGCCGCAGACCGATACTTCCGTTCCGATCCGGGCTTTGCTCATACTTCCGCAGCCGTGGGTTCTTTTCATTTTATTTCTTCGATGATCCTTTCAAAAGCGGCCTCTTTTTGCTCCCCGGTTTTCATGTCTTTAATGATAGCGGCTTTTCTTGACAACTCTTCGTCCCCTATTATCACGGTATAGTCCGCCTGCAGCTGAGATGCGGTCTTAAGGCAGGACTTGAGGCTTTTCCCTGTATGGTCCATATCCGCGCGGATACCGCCGGAGCGCAATCTGTTCATAATAAGGAAAGCTTCTTTCTGCGACCCCGGACCTAAAGCGGCAAGATAAACGAATTTGCTTCCGGTTCCTTTGTCCGCGATCTTCTGCTCTTTCAACAGCATGATAAGGCGCTCTATGCCAATGGCAAAACCTACCGCGGGAAGTTTTGGCCCGCCGAGTTCTTCGATGAGGCCGTCATACCTTCCCCCTCCGCAGAGAGCGCTCTGGCTCCCGAGCTGTCTTGACACTATCTCAAAGGTCGTTCCCGTGTAGTAATCCAATCCGCGCACCAGCCTGTTGTTGAGCGAAGTTTTGATGCCCATGTCGCTCAAAAGGCCCCTGGCGCTTTCAAGGCTGCCGGCGCAGTTTTCGCACAGCGAGGCGCTAAGAGCAGGCGCTTTTGACAGAACGGTTGAGCATTCCTCGTTTTTGCAGTCAAGCACGCGCAGCGGATTTGTCTCATATCTGGTCCTGCAGTCCCGGCACAGGGCATCAAACTGTTCTTTTAGAAAGGATTTGAGTTTTTTAATGTAGCCGGGCCTGCACTTTGGGCAGCCCACGCTGTTCATGTCAACTTCCAGCCCCTTGATGCCCAGCCCCTCAAAGAATCTTATTCCCAACAAAATCACTTCAGCATCAAGTAAGGGAGAAGTAGAACCAATGGCCTCCACTCCCGCCTGATGGAATTGCCTCAGCCGTCCGGCCTGGGGTCTTTCATAACGGAACATAGGGCCTATGTAGTAAAGTTTGGTCAATTTGTCGGCAGAGATCAGGTTGTTTTCAATTGCGGCCCTTACTACCGGGGCCGTTTCTTCAGGCCTCAGCGTTACAGACCGATCCCCTTTGTCGGTAAAAGTGTACATTTCTTTCGAAACTATGTCGGTCGAGCCGCCTATGCTCCTTGAGAACAGTTCGGTCTTTTCAAGCAGAGGCGTCCTTATTTCGCTGTAGCCGAATCTCCGGAAAATTTCATGGACGGCGGATTCTATCTTCTGCCAAAGAGGGGTCTCGCCGGGAAGGATGTCTCTCATCCCGCGCAGGCTTTGGTATTTCACTTGATGATGACCTTCTTTTCGCCCTGTTCGATGCTTCCTATCACAAAAGGCTTTTCTCCCAGAGAATGAAGCTTCTCCAGAACCGCCTTTTCATCTGTTTCCCTTACCGCAAACACCATGCCCACTCCCATATTAAAGACATTGTACATTTCTTCTCTTTTGATCTCTCCCTTTTCTTCTATAAGGTTGAAGATCCTTGGGACCGGCCATGAAGAAGCATCTATCCTGGCACAAAGGCCGTCCTTGAGCAGCCTTCCCACATTTTCGGGGAGCCCTCCGCCTGTTATGTGCGCAACTGCAGACACATCAAAGCTCTTAAAGATCTCAAGAGCAGTTTTTACATATATCCTTGTCGGGACTAAAAGCTCGTCCCCAATGCTTTTTTCAAAGCCTTCCGCTCTGGATTCCACATTATAGCCCGCCATTTCAAAAACAACCTTTCTGGCAAGGCTGAACCCGTTGCTGTGGAGCCCGGATGAAGGAAGGGCTATAAGTCTGTCGCCCTTTGAAACCCTGGAGCCGTCAACGATCTTCGACTTTTCAACTATCCCAACGCAGAAGCCGGCAATGTCATATTCGTTCTTGCCGTACAGGTCGCTCATTTCGGCAGTTTCTCCGCCTATAAGTGCGCAGTCCGACTGCCGGCAGCCCTCCGCGATCCCGGAAAGTATTTGTTCCACCGCATCGGGGACCACTTTGTTGAGCGCCAGATAATCAAGAAAGAAGAGGGGTTTTGCTCCGCAGCAGACCACATCATTGACCGACATGGCCACCGCGTCTATCCCGATAGTATCGTGCTTGTCGGCCATAAAAGCTATCTTCAGTTTGGTGCCGACCCCGTCGGTCCCTGACACCAGGACCGGTTCTTTATAATCGTTCTTCGATATTTCAAAGAAGGCGCCAAAATGGCCTATGCCTCCCAGAACTCCCTTTATCTTTGTGGAAGCGGCCAGCTTTTTGACCCTGTCCACGACTTCATAGCCCGCCTTTATATCTACCCCGCTCTCTTTATAGTCCATCGGCCTCCCCTATCCTTAAGATAATCGTATTATATCAAAATATGCTATAATTTTTTGAAATGATACAGGATTGCATAAAACTCCTCGCCGACGGTAAAGACCTTTCCAGGCAGCAGTCCCAGGCATCAATGAACGAGATAATGACAGGGGAAGCCACGCCTTCGCAGATAGCCGCGCTTATAACCGCGCTGAGGATAAAGGGGGAAACTGTAGAGGAGATCAGCGGGTTCGCCTCGGTGATGCGCTCAAAAGCCGAAAAGCTTGATATCCGCTCGCCTTATTATGTGGACACCTGCGGCACAGGCGGGGATGTTGCAGGAACTTTTAACATCTCAACAGTGGCGGCCTTTGTCGCTTCGGGGGCCGGCGTAATAGTAGCAAAGCACGGAAACAGGTCTGTTTCTTCCAAATGCGGCAGCGCCGACCTTTTAGAAGCCCTGGGTATCAGGATAGACATAGGCCCCGCTCTGGTTTCAAAGTGCATAGACGAGGTGGGGATGGGTTTTATCTTTGCCCAGACTTTTCACAAGGCAATGAAGTTCGCGGCGCCCACAAGAAAAGAGATAGGTATCAGGACCGTCTTCAACATCCTTGGCCCCGTCAGCAATCCAGCCAACACCAAAGGCCAGTTGATGGGAGTATACGCCCCGCATTTAACCACAGTGATGGCGGAAGTGCTTAAGGACCAGGGCTGCGAAACCGCAATGGTAGTCTGCGGACTTGACGGGATAGACGAAATTTCGGTGTGCTCTCCCACAAAGGTCTCTCACCTTGAAGGCGGAATTATCAAGGATTATGAGATCAAGCCGGGCGATCTGGGCATCAAAACCGCCCAGAACAGCAGCATAGCGGGCGGAACAAGCCAGGAAAATGCTAGAATTGCGCTTGACATACTGTCCGGCAGGGAAAAGGGAGCAAAAAGGGACATAGTCCTTTTGAACGCCGGAGCGGCAATAGCCGTCGGAAGAAAGGCAAAGGACCTTTTGGAAGGCCTGGCCCTGGCAAAAGAGTCTGTCGACTCAGGCAAAGCCATGGACAGGCTGCAGGCCCTTAAAAAATTCACAAATGGCAATTAACGCGGATAAACTGGTCAAGTCGTATTCGGGCCGCAGGGTCGTGGACGAGGTCTCCTTTGATGTGAAAAAGGGAGAGGTGGTCGGGCTTTTGGGCCCCAACGGGGCCGGCAAGACCACTACCTTTTATATGGTGGTTGGCCTTGCAAGTCCGGACGGCGGCTCGGTCCGCCTCGGGGAACAGGACATAACCCATCTTCCCATGCACAAGAGAGCCCAATTGGGCATGGGCTATCTGCCTCAGGAATCCTCCATTTTCAAGAAACTGACGGTTGAAGAGAACATAATAATGCTCTGGGAGGCCACGGGCTCGGTCCATCCGGACCAGTACAAAAAAAAGCTGGACGAAGTGCTGGAAGAACTGGGAGTTAACCATCTTAGAAAAAGCAGATGCTACCAGCTGTCCGGAGGAGAAACCCGGAGGGTCGAGATCGCAAGGGCGCTTGCCCTTTCCCCGTCGTTCTTGCTGCTTGACGAACCTTTTACGGGAATAGACCCCATAACGGTGTCCGACCTCCAAAAAATAATCACCTATCTAAAGAACAAGGGGCTGGGAATACTCATCACCGACCACAATGTGAGAGAGACCCTTGCCATAACCGACAGGGCCTACATAATACAAAAGGGCAGGATACTAGTTTCCGGGGATTCGCAGTTCATCGCCAACGACGAAACGGCAAAAAAGACCTATCTGGGAGAAGAGTTTAAGCTGTGATCAAGATCATCGACCGCTACATCTCAAAAGAGATACTCGACCCGTTCCTCTTTGGCCTGGCCTCTTTTACCCTGATACTTTCGGCAAGCATGGTGATGTTCGAACTCGTGCGGGCCGTCGTCCTTATGGGAATGCCTCTGTCCGTTGCCGGAAGGCTGTTCTTGTTCCGCCTGCCTTCGGTCATAGTTTATATCTTTCCTATGGCCATGCTGCTTGCCTCTATACTCACTTTTGCCAGGCTGTCCTCGGACAAAGAGATAACTGCTTTTAAAGCGGCTGGAATAAGCCTGTATCGCGTGGTGGCGCCCGTGCTTATTATAGGCTTTCTGGTCAGCCTTATTACCCTGGCCTTTTATGAAGTTGTGGTGCCCGAGGCCTCCAAGGCCACCAGCGAGCTCATGCTCGAGACCCAGTTGGCAAAGTCCCCAAAACTGCAGGAGAATGTTTTTCTTCCTGAAATAGAGAACGGCCAGTTAAGAAGGGTCTTCTACGCGAGAAAACTGGAAGGGCACCTGATGGAGGGCGTGATAATCCAGGAATTTTTGGACGGAAAGCTGAGCCAGCTTATAAACGCGAAAACAGCCGAGTGGAAAAATGACAGCTGGATCTTCCGCGACGGCATAACTTATCTTTTGTCCGACAGCGGCGAATACAAGCACCTGATCAAGTTCAACGAGCAGAATATCCTGATCAAATACTCCCCTTCTGACTTTTCTTCCGGGGAGAAAAAACCCGATGAACTGAACTATTATTCACTGAAAAAGTTCATCGCCCTCAAGAAAAGGATGGGGGTCAACACCACAGACCTTGAGATCCAGCTGAACATGAAGCTTGCCATCCCTTTTGCCTGCTTTGTCTTTACCCTGCTGGGAGCGCCGCTGGGGCTCAACCCCACCAGAAAGTCCTCGTCCATAGGGCTGGGCATAAGTGTTATAATAATTTTTGTCTATTATGTGATCATGTTCCTGGGAATGGCTGCCGGACAGCTTGAGATCATCTCTCCTGCGGCCGCGGCCTGGCTGCCCAATATAATAACGGCCGGCCTGGGAGCCTGGATACTTTATAAGGCTGGGCAATAACCATGTTCGCTCTTCAAACTCTTCTGGTCCTGCTCCTTTTAGGCGGGGCGCTTGCCTTTGTCGGGGACAGGATCGGCCACCGGATAGGCAAAAAGAGGCTGACCTTTTTGAACCTGAGGCCAAGGCATACCGCCATTGCGATAACTGTCCTTTCCGGCGCCCTGATCGCGGTCCTCACCGGCCTGATACTTTTTTCCATCTCTTCCGATGTGCGGATAGCCCTTTTCGGGCTGGACAGGCTCAAAGCCGACATCAGGGAAAAAACAAAAGAGCTGGACAACATCAAAAAAGACAAAGCGCTGCTCGAAAAAGAATTGGCAGCCCTTTCCTCGCAGCTTGCAGGTTCAAAAAAGGAGATCGAGGGGCTTAATTCCACCAGAAAAGAGCTTTCCGAGGAGATAGAGACCGCAAGGTCAGGCTTTGTGCTCTTTAAGGTCGGGGAGATAATAACGACCTCGCTGATCACCTCCGATCCCGACAAAAAAAAGACGGAAGAAAAGCTCAAAGAGATCCTTGCCGCAACTGATTCTCTTGTAAAGAGGGTCCTGGGAGGAGAAAAAAAACAGTACATCGAGATGAAGGACAAGGAGCTTGAAGAGGCCGTTGCCTACCTTCAGAACATAAAAGGACAGGTTATCGTGCGCGTGTTGGCCGCCAGCAATGTGCTGATAGACGAGGTTATCCCTGTCCATTTTGAACTGTTCGAGAACGTTCTTGTTTACAAAAAGCTTGACCGGATAGCTTCGCAGAACATAAACGGCAGCCGCCCTCAGGAAGAAGTGGAACAGCAGATAAAGGAACTGCTTTCTAAGGTCAGCGACGCCGCCACGGAAAAAGGCATCCTGCCTGATGCCGCGGGCGCCGTCGGCAACATTGCTTATTCCAGGATCTTTGAGGTGGCCAAAGAAATAAGGGCTCTTAAAAGACCTGTTGAGGTAGAGGTTTTTGCGGAAAAAGACACATTCACTATCGGTCCGCTGGATGTCAATTTGAGGATAAAAAGATGACCCTGTCAAAAGGCTCCTGCATCCTTGCGGTTGACCCGGGCAAGGACAAAACAGGGCTTGCGGTCCTTATGGGTAACGGCTCTATAGCGGAAAGAAAAGTAGCACCGTCATTTTCGGTAACGGATGATATCTCCGCACTGGCTGTCAAGCACGGTGCGGAACTGGTGATAATCGGAAGCGGAGGGCCATTCCGCCAGCTGGAAAAAAACCTGGCTTTTCTGAACCTGAAAGCCGATATAATCTTTGTGAATGAAAAAGGCTCCACCCTTGAGGCAAGAAAACTGTACTGGCGGCATAACAGGAAAAAATGGTATCTGTCCCTCATCCCTTCCACTCTGATCCTGCCTCCGGAACCTTATGATGACTTTGCCGCCGTTGTGATAGGCAGGCGCTATCTTAAGGCAGAGTAAAGACCATAGGCCCGCTTATATCAAGCTCCATCCTTTTGACGAACCTTCCGCACGGGTCTATCAAAGCCGATATCCCGGTATTTGCCGCCTGGATAAAATATTTCCTGTTCTCGACAGCGCGAAAGACCCCCGCGCTGATGTGCTGCTCCGCGGCATGCGTCCTGCCGAACCAGGCATCGTTGGTAATGGTAAGCAGGGCATCCGAGCCGCCGGAGCGCTGTCTTCCCATGCCCTCAAAAAGCGATTCAAAACAGATCATGGCGCCAAACTTTCGTCCCGCAGCCGTGATATGGACAGTCCCCTGCCCCGGGCTCTGGTCCTGCTCAAAATAGCCGGTATGCTTTAGCAAGGGATAAAGGACTTTTTTGAAAGGAAGATACTCTCCAAAAGGCATCAGATGGTGCTTGTCATACCTTGAAACTATCTTTCCCTGCGGAGAAACCACAAAGATCGAATTGTAAATGCGGCCGCTCTCCCTGTAAAAAGCGCCTGTCACCAGAAAAAAGCCTCCTTTAACGCATATATCCCTCACCTTGGCAAAAGCAGCTTTGTCATCAATAAGGTAGGTCATCACCGCAGTTTCCGGCCAGATCACTATCTTTGGCCTGTAAGACAGGGTTTTTTGCGTAAGCAATTCCAGCTCGTCTATCATCCAGTACAGTTTAAAAGAATCCAGTTTCTGCTCCTGGGCTATGGCTGGCTGTATCACGGCAATGGAAGTCCCGCCGATAGACCGCACACCTCCGTATTTGTTGATAGAATCGATCCCGTAGGAATAAGAGGCGGCCAGAAGCCCCAGAACAAAGCAGACCGACGGCAGATTGGACAGGAGTTTTTTGAACAGGTTCCCTTTTTCCAAAAGCAGGAGCGCCGCTGCGGTATTGACCGCAACAATGAGAGCACTGACTCCCCACACCCCGGAAAACTGTGCTGTCTGGATAAACACCGTGTTCAGATACTGAGTACTTCCCAGATAACCTCCGGGGGAGCCGAACTCCCCCGCCTGCCGCAGCCATTCAAAAAACGCCCAGAGAAGCGGCAGGACCAGCGGGTGGAGCTGTCTGTTGAAGGCCCTGATCAGCAGCCACGCAAAATAAGAAAACAGCACAATAAAAATGGACTGGTATAAAGAAAGTCCGATCCAGGCCAGATAGCCTGCCGGCCCCGCCCATTTTGAAGTTGATGACAGCCAGAAAAAGGCCCCGCCAAAATATACGGAGCCGAAAACAAAACCGCATAGCAGGCTTTGCCTAAAGTTTTCGCTTCGGTAAAGACAGACAAGATAAGGTATCAGCGCGATCCACGCAAGCTGCGGCAGAGGAAATCCGGGAAAGGACAGGGCAACAAGAACTCCCGACAAAGCGCACAGCAGAGCAGTTTTCACTGCACCACCATGTTCCAGGAGATAATGTCAAGGCCGCCGTCGATCGACGGATCTTCTGTTTCTCTTTTTTCGGAAATGGCAGAGCCCGTGTTGGTTGAAATGCTGTTGTCTGTAGACCTTAAATAGTCCCTCATATAGCCATCTTTGTCCGCCGATATAAAATTGAAATAAAGGGTGGAAGGCAGCGTCGAAAGCCGGTTAAAGAAGAGCGTCAGATTTATCTTTTTAAGCGCGTCCGGGTCTCCTGAGGGAATGGTCCGAAAGATCAGAAGAGAGGGGGTGTATGTTGTGTGCAGGGTCGAGGAAGTAAAGGCCCCGTTGGTGATCAAAAAGCTTGAATCCTTGAGAAGAATGAAATCGTTCCAGGTGGAATAATAATTGGCATAGTAATAGGAAAGGTCTGTAGAAACATTCAGTTTGTCCGTGTCATAGGCTTCGCCCGGCCCAAAGAAATAAGTCCCTGTATATGGAAGCAAAACAGAAGACCCCGAAAGAACCAGATAGTACTTGTTCACCGAAGGATCTATCTCCCCCCTGAAGGTTATTTCCAGCTGCAGCTGATTGCCCGCATCCGGCAGCACCGTCACGGTCCTTGCGCAGCCAAACTCCAGCACGATCAAAGCAAAACAAAATGCCAACAAGAGCGCTCTCCAAACCTTGTCAATTTGCAATTGGAAATTGGAAATTGGAAATTGGAAATTTTTCACTTTATCTTCTCCCCTCCTCCTGCTTAAGCCCTTCCATAAAAAAGCCCCTGCTTCCCGAGACAAAACCTATCGGCTGGTCGGGGAAGGCCTTGAGCATAAAGGAGACCCTTGATTCCTTCCTGAAATCATTATAATTGAATTTGGCCTCCCAGCAATGCAGATCTTTGACAACAGAGAACTCCTGCAGCGCCAGTTTGTTCAGGACCGGATCATAAGTCTGGCCTATGCTTACCACCCATCTGCTCTGCCAGCTGTCCCCTATCTCGAGCTTTATCAGGTCCGAGGCGTTGTTGGTCTTACCGGTATTCAGGTCGTAGCTGTGCGTAAGGTCTATCAGAACCCCTGCCAAAAGCGCCATATTAAGGACAGAGACCATGTCGCGCCATCTTCCGTTCTCCAGATCATAGCCGGAACTGACATTGAGATGGAATTCTTTTGAAGGGCTTGCGTCATAGTTCAGCATCAGATCATAATATTTGCTGACAAGATAGTTATACCCGCCTTCGATGCTGAATCTCTGCCTGGTCCCGTCGGAAAACATCACCCTGTCCCTTAGCCAGTGATGATCGGCTCCTTTGCTGTCAAAAAAGAACGGGCTGTTCCCGTCGTTTATCGCCCTGCTGTAGGTCAGAGTATTTGACAAAAAGCCGCCCGCCTCGCTCTTAAGCGAGAGGTCCTCTTTTACCAGATATCGCTGGTCCCCGGTATCATAGTTGAACTGGTCCGCCCCGCCAAAGACATAAAGAGAACTGTTTAAAGGCAGTGCAAAGGTCTGCCCAAGCCCAAGGGATGCCTTGTAGCGCCCTGTTGTAAAGTGCCTCTGAGTTTTTGTCGGGGCCAGGTATTTGGATTCATGGAAGCGGCCGTAAGAAAACTCCGTGCTCAGCTTAAAAAGCCAAAGGTCGGCAGGGTCCAGCGTCAGCACGGCCTCCGGCAGTTTTTCAATATACTCAACATATTCATCACCCTTAAAAGCGTCGGCATCAGCATCTATGTAGGCGCTTTCCGTAAGCTTAAAAGTGTAGGAAGGCCCCCTGTAAGAGAGCGCCGCTTCCGGGTACAGGCGGTCGTCAAATGGAGAGCCTTCTATAGTTACGGCCCTGTAATAGTTCAGGTTGAATTTGAAGTCAAGGTTGGGAGAGAATAGTTTTCTGGAATGGTACAGGCTCTGGGTAATGTTCTGCCACTTCGGGGATGTCATGCCTCCCCTGTAATTGTACGAATAGGAAGTATCTGCGCCTCCTGCAGAGTATCTTACATGCGCCGAATAATCCGAAAGCGAGCTGAACCGGTTCTCAAGGGATGAAAAATTGAACTGCCCGGCCCTTTCGTCGTCGCTGTGCTCAAATCCCAGTTTATACTGCGTCTGGTCAAGCCTGCCCGACGGGACTAGATAAATGTTGCTGTATTCGTATCCCAGGGAGGCTTTTGTCTTTTCGCTGAACTTTAGTTCGTGTTTTAATTTGACGACCCACGCCGGGATACCTGTGTCGTTCTCGCTTACATGGTACAGAAAGAGGTCGCCTGACTGCTTTTTATCTAGAAGATAATAATGGTCTATCCCGTACCCTATCCCCTTTTTGCTCATCAGGTCCAGAAAAACGGAGCCGGAAGCCCCTTCGTCAATGTAATACTCCAACTGGTTCTTCATAAAATCGCCCTCAACATGGTTGCTGCCAAAGACCGGCATCATGAGCGAAACGCGGCGTTTTTTGAGGTCATAGATATAAAAAGGCAGCCACATGAGCGGAGTGTCGTTGACATAAAAGGTTACGCTTTTGCCCACTATCTTTTCTTCGGGTATGAACAAGAACTCTTTTGCCTTTAAATAATAATGAGGATGTTCAAGATCGCAGGTGGTGCTTTGCCCTTCCTGACCCGATTTGTACAAAGCCGCGTCCTCAACCCTTTGCGATGACAAAAAGATATCGCCTTTTACCCGGGGATGTTTTACCGTTGTCTTAAAATCAAATATCAGCCCGACATCGGTGTCCGGATCATAAACGGCCCTGCTGCCCAGGGCCTCGAGCCTCCCCCTCTTTAGACTGACGGCGCCTTCCATTGTGACGATGTTCCTTGAAGTGTCCAGGGTTAGGGCCTCTGCACTCACAGTAAGGTCGTTCAATTTAACGGAAACGGAGCCCTTTGCCCGGACTATCCCGCTTTCCTGGTCAAAACGCAGTTCGTCGGCCTTTAGGCTGACAGGGACCTCGGAAGAGAAAGCGGAAGAAACAGGCAACAGTAAAGCGGCCAGAAGAAAACTAAGGAAGGCGTTTTTTGACAGCATCTCTAGCCACAATTCTATCATCTATCTCTATTAACTTACCCTTTATCTCCTGGAATCTTTCGTGGCCCCTGCCGGCGATCAAAATTATATCGCCTTCCTTTGCCTCTAAAACAGCTTTTTCTATCGCGGCTTTTCTGTCAGGTTCTTTAATGTACTCTTTCCCCGAGGCTCCGCCAGCGGCTTTGATGCCTGACTCCACATCTTTCATTATTGAGAGGGGGTCTTCATTGTGAGGGTCATCGCTGGTAAGGAATGTCAAGTCGGCTCCTTTTTGCGCAATAGTTCCCATGATAGGCCTCTTTGTTTTGTCGCGGTCCCCCGTGCAGCCGAACACAAGGATGATCCTTCCTTTTTTGAACGGCTTGACGCAGTCGATCAGCTTTTGCAGGCTGTCGGGAGAATGCGCAAAATCAATAATCACCGTAAAATCCTGGCCTTCATCTATCTTTTCCAGCCTGCCCGGGACATTTTTCATCAGCTCTATGCCGGTCTTAATTACGGACACTTCTATCCCGGCGGCTGATGCCGCGGCAAAGGCGCCCGCAATGTTTGAAGCATTAAAGGCCCCTGCAAGACGGCTTTCAAGGAGCGTCTTTTCTCCTTTTGAAAGGACCTCAAGCGACATGGCGGAAAGATCAGAACTTATTATCTTTGCCGCCACATCCGCGGCCTTTGCAGTCGAAAATGTGACCACCTTTGCCTGAGTTTCCTGCTCTATCGTGTCGCTGTAATCATCATCTAAATTCACGGCCGCCACAGTGTTTTTTTTGCTGCCTGTCCCCAGGTTCCGAAACAGGGACAGTTTTGCGTCAAAATATGATTCCATGGTCTTGTGAAAATCCAGATGGTCGTGGCTGAGATTGGTGTAAACAGCAACATCAAAGTCTATCCCTCTTACCCTTTTTAAAGAAAGTGAGTGGGAAGAAACCTCCATGACCACATGCGTTATGCCGTTCTTTACCATATCAGCCAGTATCCTTTGAAGGTCCGCTGATTCCGGGGTGGTAAGCTTTGAGCCTATAGAAACATCCCCTATCTTCATCTCGACCGTGCCGATAAGGCCCGATTTGATACCCGCGGCCTTAAAGATGGAATCGATCAAATAGGCCGTCGTTGTTTTGCCGTTGGTACCTGTTATCCCTATCAGCTTTAATTTTCTTGAAGGGAACCCGTAAAAGGCAGCCGAAAGGTCGGCAAGGGCCGATCTGGCGGAAGGAACAAATACTGCTGGGACCCCGTACTCTGAGTCCTTTTTTGCGGCTTTCTCAACTACAACTGCGCCGGCCCCCCTGCTAACTGCCTCCGGAATGAACCTGGTCCCGTCGGCAGTGAACCCCGGGACAGCCACAAAAAGGTCGCCAGGACTAACTTTGCGGGAATCATAGGAGATGCCGGTGATATCAATTCCTAGATCGCCGTCAAAAGACAGGGTTTTGGTGTTGGACAATAGGTCTTGCAGCAACATTTTTATTTCCTCTGTATCGCCCGGTCCGGTTTGTTTCTGTCAGATTCCCATTTGGCCGGATTATTGCAAATATATTCCCTGATCCTGTTCAACGACCGGTCATCACGGATTATATTTTCATAATAATTGCGTTGCCACACATCATGCATTTTTAAATTGTTGCGCGCCCATTTCGTCACGCCGATTTTATATCCGCGTATTACCGCACCAATGGTTTTTGATGTACCGCGCGGCCGTGCACCGTCCTGTATTGGTAGGGGCGAATGTGTCCGTAGGGGCGAATAATTATTCGCCCCTACAAATACGGGGTTTCCGCACGCATCATTATCTATAACCACAACACCATGGACATGATTGGGCATTATAACGAACAAATCCAATATTGCATGGGGATAATGGAACGGTATTGCGCACCAATACATTTCGGCGGTTTTTCCCAAATTGTTCAATACCATTTTCCCATTTTTAACGGCCCCAAAAACAGGACCCCTGTTTTGAACGCAAATCGTAACAAAATATGCGCCGTCCCGGGAATAATCATAACCCTTTAACCTGATTGACCGCCTGTGATGGTCCCCAAACACATTCATTATCTTGTTTCCCCCTCCACCACCTTTATCTCATTTTACGAATAATATTGCGTTCATGTTCACCTACTCCCCCAGCGAATCCGACAGTTTGCCTTTTTTTATGAGAGACCTTGCGCTCGTGTAGCCCTCAAGGGCAAGGTTGAAGAGTTTGTACCTGGCCTTGCCGAACGGCAGGTCAAAGGCGCCGATGAATTTTCGAGTTTTTCCTCCAAAGCCTTTCTTGAACTTATAAACCCCCCAGAGAGGATGGTTCAGCGTCGGGTTTGCCGGAATTCCCCATAGGTCATATTCTTTATAGCCTCTTTCCTTGGCCCACTTGATAACATTCCAGTGGATCAGGTTGTTTGGCATAAAGTTCCTGTGTTCGTTGGAAGATGCCCCGTACATGTACCAGACGCGTTTGCCGAAAGCAAAGATAAAGACGCCTGCCACGGGGACTCTTCCGATATAGGCAAGGAAGATGGTCCCCATCCCGGAATTAATAATGAGTTCCCGCACTTTTTTATAGTAGGAGACAGGATGTATCATAAAAGAATCCCTGCTGCTGGTTATCCTGTAGAGGTCATAGTACTTTTCCACCGCACTTTCGGAGATATCCTCTTCCACCACTACATTCTTCTTTTCGGCCAGACGGATATTGTACCTGAATTTGCTCTCAAAGCCCGCCATCAGCTCGTCCTGGCTCTTTGTGATATCAAGAATTATCGTGGCCCTCGGCTGGACCTCTCTGTCGCTTTTGATGAATCCCAAGCTCTTTAAGTTGTCCAGGGCCTCTTTGTCATCCTCTTCTATCTCCGGGTCTATCCTGTAAAAAAGCGCGCCTTTTTTTTCGGCCTCTTCTTTGACCGCATCTATCAGCTGCCTGAGCTTACTTTTGTCATGAAAGTCGACTAACGGCCCCCTTGGAGAGTAAAGAACGCACTGTCTAATGAGAGGAAGTTTTCTTTTAAGGATCGAGGCCCCTGTTTTGCCGTCCAACTCTATGCGCAAAGCCTCCCAGCCAAAACACTCTTTTAACTGCCCCCATTCGTAGGATTGGAGTATCTGCGAGTTTGAGGCGGCAAGTTCGTTCCAGCTGTCCCTGTCCATAATGGAATTTTAGCATAAATTGTATGTTTAGCCCTCACCCCCTGCCAGACAAGTCTTTAGTGTGTGTGTGTCTTGAGTAATTAGCGCTCAAGACTAAAGACTCACACTATTGCTCAAGACTTAAAAGGGCTGGGGTGAGGGTTTATTAATCATACTTATTTGAAATTTTAGCGCCTGGCGGATATAATGACAACTATGATCCTGGTAATAGACAATTACGATTCCTTTACCTACAACCTCGTACAGTATCTTAATGAACTGGGAGCCCAAACACAGGTCTTTAGGAACGACAAGATCACTATCGATGAGATAAAGGCTCTTGGTCCCGAAAGGATATTGATCTCCCCTGGGCCGTGCACTCCCCAGGAAGCCGGGATCTCGGTGGATGCAATTAGAGGCTTTGTCGGAAAACTGCCCATCCTTGGGGTATGTTTAGGCCATCAGGCAATAGGCGCGGCTTTCGGAGCAAAAGTGATAAGAGCAGAGAACATAATGCACGGCAAGACCTCGCAGATCCATCACGACGGAAAAACCATATTCAAAGGACTTAATGACCCGTTCACCGCCACCAGATACCACTCTCTTATTGTAGAAAGGCAGAATTTGCCCGGATGCTTTGAGCTCTCCGCCTGGACAAAGGACGGGGAGATCATGGGACTTAGACATAAAGAATTAAAAGTTGAAGGGGTCCAGTTCCATCCGGAATCAATACTGACAAAAGAAGGCAAAAAACTGCTGGCTAATTTCCTTGCTCTCTGACAAAGACCTTTATTTTTCCCTCTCCTATTTCAGCAAATTCCTCATGGTCCCTAAGACAGGAGGTCTGCTCATCAAAAACCTCTTTTAAAAGGTCCAGCACTTCTTTGATATCTTGTTCGTCCGACATCGGGTTGCTCCGGGAAAGGAAAGGTCTTAAAACTTTATCGTGGTTTAATAGAAGAAACTTGCAGGAATTTCTGAAGCGCCTCCGGGACTTTTACTGAGCCGTCCTCCTGCTGGTAGTTCTCAAGTATAGCGGCCAGGGTCCTGCCCACAGCAAGGCCCGAACCGTTAAGGGTGTGGACGAATTCCGGTTTTGCCTTTGGTCCTCTTCTCAGTCTGATACCGCCCCTTCTGGCCTGAAAGTCCGTAAAATTGGAGCACGAAGATATTTCCCTGTACCTTTTCTCTGACGGGAACCATACCTCAAGGTCATAGGTCTTTGCGGCCGAAAATCCGACATCCCCGCCGGCAAGGGCCATTACCCGGTAAGGCAGCTCCAGCAGTTGAAGTATCTTTTCGGCATCATTTGTAAGGGACTCGAGCTCCTGAGGAGAAGTTTCGGGCAGGCAGAACTTGACCAGCTCTATTTTGTTGAACTGGTGCTGCCTTATTATCCCTTTTACATCCTTGCCGTAAGAGCCGGCTTCCCTGCGAAAACATGGGGAAAACGAAACATATTTTAGAGGCAGGCTTTCTGCGGCGATCACCTCATTGCGGTGCAGGTTGGTAACGGATACTTCGGCGGTCGGTATAAGATAGAGGTCATCGCTTGTTTTGTAAAGTTCGTCCTCGAACTTTGGCAGCTGCCCCGTTGCCTTCATGCTGTCGGCGTTCACCAGAAAAGGTGTCATGACCTGCTCATAGCCGTGCGATCCCGTGTGGACCTCCAGCATAAAGTTGATCAGCGCCATTTCAAGAGCCGCGCCGGCGCCCTTAAGCACCACGAACCTTGAGCCCGACAGCTTTGCCGCCTGCTCAAAGTTGAACAGCCCCAGTCTTTCTCCTGTTTCTTCGTGCGGTTTGGGTTTGAACTGGAATTCTTTTATCTGGCCCCATTTTCTGATCTCCGAGTTAAAGGTTGAATCCTTACCCACAGGCACCGATGCTTCAAGTATATTGGGAATGACAAGCGCCCTGTCAACAACCCGCTCCTCCAAAAGCTTCAACTCCTCAGAAATAAGCTTAAGCCTTTGCGAAAGCTCTTTCATGGAGTTAAGCGCGCTTGAGGCATCCTTTTTTTCGCGCTTTAAGAGCGATATCTTTTCAGTTTCCTGGTTCTGCCGGCTTTTTAGGTTCTCGTATTCCTGGGTCTTTGTTCTCCAGGCCGAGTCGGCCTCCAAAAAGCTCTCAAGCAAAGCTGCCGGGGCCCCTCTTTTTTCGAGAGACTCCCTTACCTGCTGCGGATTTGCTCTTATGGCCTTTGGATCAAGCATTTTTCATTTCTTACCCGAACCTGAAGGTTCGGCTCCGGTTTTCTTTCCCCAAGGAGCCGACACTTTAGTGTCGGGTCCGCTGATCGCTCCGTCGGGCTTTTTCTTCACAAAACTCCCGAACGGAGTGTCTTCAATTATATACCCTTTAGCCTCTATCTCGGCCCTTAATTTGTCAGCGAGTTTAAAATCCTTCTCTTTTTTGGCGGCGGTCCTTTGCGCCACAAGGTCGTTGATGTTGTCTTTGACCTCGGCCTTTTTTTCCTTTATGCCAAATTCCATCACATTGTTGAACTCCTCCAGCTGCAGCCTGATGTTGTTTATATCCTCGGTAGATAGTTTGAACCTGTTCTCGTTGTAGGCCCTTATCAGGTCAAAGACGGCGGCCAGGGCCTCCGGGGTGTTAAAATCCCTGTCCATGGCGGAGATGAACTTGAGTTTATAGTTCTCCACATCTATCTTAACGCTGGACCTGTCGTTCTTGCTTGATCTGAGCATAAAAGCCATGTCCTCATAAGCGTTCTTTATTCCTTCCAGCGCCGAGGCCGCTTCTTTTATCCCATCCGGGCTAAAATTGATCGGGCTTCTGTAATGCGATCTGATGAGGAAAAATCGCACCGCCATGGGGTCGAATTGCTTGAACAGCTCCGACAGCGTAAAAAAATTGCCCAGGGATTTTGACATCTTTTCCTTATTGATGGTTATGAAGCCGTTGTGAAGCCAGTATTTTACAAAATCGCCTTTCCCGCAGCACTCGGCCTGGGCTATCTCGTTCTCGTGATGGGGAAAGATGAGGTCGGCTCCTCCCCCGTGGATATCGATCCTTTCGCCCAGGTATTTGCGCGACATGACCACGCATTCGCTGTGCCAGCCGGGTCTGCCTTTGCCCCAGGGAGAATCCCAGTAAGGCTCATTCTCTTTTGCGGCTTTCCACAGCACAAAATCAAGAGGGTTCTTCTTCTTTCCGCTTACTTCCACCCTGGCGCCGGCCTGCATTCCTTCAAGGTCCCTGCCCGACAGCTTGCCGTAGGCAGGATCCTTGCTTATATCAAAGTACACATCCCCTCCGCTTTGGTAAGCATGGCCGGATGACACCAGTCCTGCTATGAGATCAACGATACCTTGGATGTTCTCTGTCGCCTTTGGATACTGCGCTGCTTTTTTGATCTTTAATTTGTCCATCACCTCAAAAAATGACTTGGTATAGGTATCGGAGACCTCCTCTATAGTTTTGCCGAGCCTGTTGGCTTTTTCGATAATTTTATCGTCTATGTCCGTTATGTTCTGGACATAATTTACTCTGTACCCGCTGTATTCAAGATATCTTCTGATAACATCAAAGGCGGCGTAGGCCCTGCCGTGGCCCAGGTGCGTCTCATCATACGGGGTTATCCCGCAGACATACATGCTGACATCGGGCGCTTTGGCCGGAACAAAAGGTTCTTCTTTTCTTGAGAGGGTATTGTAGACGCAAAGGCCCATCAGCAGCTCCCGAGCTTTTTTTCCAGTTTTTCTATCCTTGAAGAAAGCTCTTCGAGCGCTTTGCCCACCGGGTCGGGAAGGTCTCCGTGCTCCAGGGGATCTACTTTCTTGCCTTCTCTAACTATTATGCGCGCGGGGTTTCCCACCACGGTGCAATCAGGGGGAACAGATTTTGTAACAAGCGCTCCGGCTCCGACCCTGGAATTGTCGCCTATTACGATATTGCCCAGCACTATCGCTTCGGCCCCGATTATCACATTGTTGCCTATGGTAGGATGGCGTTTTCCCTTTTCCTTGCCTGTGCCGCCAAGCGTTACGCCCTGATAAAGGGTGACATTATCCTTGATGACGGTAGTTTCCCCGATAACGACCCCGGCGCCGTGGTCAATAAAAAATCCTTTCCCGACAGTTGCTCCCGGATGTATCTCTATGCCGGTAAAAAAACGGCTCAGTTGGGAAATGAACCTCGGAAAGAATGGTACATGCAGCCTGTAAAGAAAATGAGCGACGCGGTGAGTATAGATGGCCCACACGCCCTGATAGAACAGGACTTCAAAGATGTTCTTTGCTGCCGGGTCCCTTTCAAATACCGCTTTTATGTCATCGAACATTCCTGCTCCTCTGTACTACGCCATCGCGATCAGGGCATCAAGCTGCGGCGTTGTCCCCATGGCCACTACTATATCTCCGGGACGCACCAGGCTCTCGGCCTTGGGAGAGAGATCAAAAGCGCCGTCTCCGTTCTTAATGGCCAGGACCATCGCTCCGGTTATCCTGCGGACATTGGCCTCACCAAGGGTCTTGTTGGCCAGTCTTGAGGATTCTTTCACCCGTATCTCTTTAAGCCAGAACTCTATGTGGTCGCTGCCCGTGACAATGTCAAGAAAATCAACTGCGACCGGGGTAAGGGCCATTGAGGCCATCCTGCTTCCTGCAATGTAATACGGTGAAATAACTTTGTCAGCTCCGGCCTTTTTCAACTTGCTTTCGGATTCTTTGTTGCCGGCTCTGGCAACTATATAGAGCTTCTCATTCATATCCTTGGCGGCCAGGGTCACATACACATTTTCCACATCAGAGTCCGCTGCGGCCACCAGGCCCTTTGCTCTCTTTATGCCGGCCCGCTCAAGCACCTCGTCGGAAGACACATTGCCGATAATGCATGGGATGCCCCTTGTCTCTAATTCGGCAGCAGTTTCCGGCTTAATGTCTATTACAACATAAGGGATCTTTTCCGCTTCGAACTGCGAGGCTATCTGGTGCCCAACCCTTCCGAACCCGCTTATTATATAATGGTCCTTCATCTGCTCGAACATTTTTTCCATCTTCCTTCTCCTTCTTATCCCGGCTATATTGCCTTCCACAATGAACTCTATTATAGTACCGACGGCGTAAAAGACAGACACCACCCCGAACACAAGGAACACGGTGGAGAACACTTTACCCGCGGCAGAAAGGTGCACGGAGTCTATATAGCTTACCGCGAGGAACATCGTGGCCATGGTTATGTAGATGGAGTCCAACAGGTTCATGTGCTCTATGAACATGTAGCCCAGGGTCCCTATCACTATCGCGGAAAGGACAAAAGCCGCCGGGGTCAGGATCCTCTGAAGAGGATCGACATAATTGGCGACCGAAAGAGGCCCCTTGTTCTTCATAAAAGCCTTTGTTTAATAAGTTCTTCCGCTATCTGGACCGCATTGGTGGCGGCGCCTTTCCTGAGGTTGTCAGACACTATCCACAGGTCAAGGCCGCTGGGAACAGAAGGGTCTTTTCTTATCCTTCCGACCAGCGTGTCATCTATCCCGACACAGTCAAGGACCGTGGGATAGACTTTGTTTTCGGGATCATCCATCACTTTTACTCCGGGAGCTTTTGAGAGCAGGCTCCTGACTTCCTTGGCCGAACATGGTTTTTCAAGTTCAAGGTTCACTGCTTCGCTGTGGCCGATAAAGACCGGCACTCTTACCGTTGTAGCGGTAATAGCTATAGAATCGTCTTCCATGATCTTTTTTGTTTCGTTGACCATTTTGAGTTCTTCCTTGGTATAGCCGCTTTCCACAAAAGAGTCTATCTGTGGAACAGCATTAAAGGCTATCTGTTTTGGCAGGATCTTAGTTTCTATGGCCTTTCCGCTCACCCAGGCTTTTACCTGCTGTTCAAGCTCGTCAACCGCCTCTTTGCCCCAGCCCGATACGGCCTGGTATGTGGAAACAACTATCCTCTTTATCCTGTATGCATCATGGATCGGCTTTAGAGCGACCACCATCTGAGCCGTAGAGCAGTTAGGGTTTGCGATGATCCCTTTATGCCTTTTTACGGCATGAGCATTTACCTCCGGCACCACCAGAGGCACCTCGGGATCCATACGGAAGTGGGACGTGTTATCTATGACCACAGCACCCGCTTTTACAGCATAAGGAGCGAACTCCTTCGAGATAGAAGCTCCTGCCGAGAACAAAGCTATATCGATCCCTTTGAAAGAGTCTTTGCCTGCCAATTCTACTTTAAGGGATCTTCCTTTAAAAACGACCTCGGAACCGGCCGTGCGTGAAGAAGCCAGCGGCAAAAGGGATTTGACGGGAAAATCACGATCTTCAAGGACCTTGAAAAGCTCTTTCCCTACAACTCCCGTCGCCCCCAGCACTGCCACATTGTATTTTTTGTCAGACATTGCTATCCACTCCTTGCATTTTGTTTATTATTTTAACATAATAGTGGTATTGTTGACAATTTTCCCGGAGCAAGAAAGAATGAGATCGTCTTTGGTAAAATCAATATGCGTCCTTACAGCTTCCATTCTACTCTTTATGTCCTCTTTCACATCCCCTTGCTTTGCGGCCTGGAACGGCACCACGACCTGGCAGGATGTAAAACTTGGTTCGCCGGACACTTTTTTGCACCTGCTGGTAGGGGATCTCATCGGAGTAATGGTCCAGACCAATTTCCAGGAAGATGACCGGCACACTCAATTCGTCAAAGCCCTGCTAATATCGCTTTCGCTGGGAATGCTAAAGGAAAGCATGGACATGTACCAGCAGTACAAAAGCGGAAAGCCCCTCCACCTCCCTGATTCAATAAAGGACATGGTCATGAATTTTATGGGCGTTTTCATAAGCTTCAACTTTGATTTTGGCGCTCCAAAGAAATCCGTGACGAATGCCGGACATACGGTTGACCTTGAAGAACCTTTTGAGGGAGCGCCGCTTCTGGGAGAAAAGTTTGCACTAAGAAAGTGAAGCCCCTTGTTCTCCATGCTCCCTGCGTCAGGGCGCAGAAAACAGCCCCGCTTTGCACATCCGCTAATATCTTGACATGCAATGTACTGATGGTATATTAGGGATATCTCTTGAAGGAGACCTTAACTGTTAAAAAAAGCGATTTGTGTCAGTTGTGCATTCTTGCTTTTGTCGTCCATTTCTTATTCGAACATAAAGGCGACCGTTGACCCTACGGATATAGGCATAGGAGCCAGGCCCACCGGCATGGGCAAAGCCTTTACGGCGGTGGCCGGGGATGTTAACAACATTTTTGTAAATCCTGCGGGACTGTACTCACTAAAGGCGGTTGAGCTTACCAGCATGTACACGAACCTTCTCGGGGACATCAATTATTCCCTGCTCGGAGTTTCGTATCCAACTTCAGCCGGAACTTTCGGAATAGGCTATGTCGGGATCCAGACCGGAGACGTGATCGTCACGGGGCTGGACTCTTCCGGAAGGCCGGTAGACATCGGCAGCAGGATAGGCTATGCCAACAATGTACTGATACTGTCCTACGGCAATACTCTCGAAAGATGGGCCAGGCTCTGGAGACCTCTCAACGATATGACCATGGGGCTTAATGTCAAGCTCTTTTCCGAAAGCTTTCGCGGCACCGGGGGCCAGTCCGCGATCGGCACGGATCTTGATCTGGGTTTTACTTACAAGCCCAGGCCTTACCTGACTTTTGGCCTGCTAGGTAAGAATTTCCTCCATTACGAAAGCCCGATAGGAGGCACGCTTTCCTGGACCAACGGCACCAGGGAAAGCATTCCGGCTCTTCTTAAGCTTGGGGCGGCAATGAAATTTTTTGGCAATGACGCGCCCAAACAGTTCAGGGGGCAGGATATTCTTGGCTCCATAGATCTTGATCTTAACCCTAACGGAAGCTATCCTTCACTTCTTCATATGGGGGTGGAATGGCTGCCCGTGCAGTTTTTGGCCATCAGAGCGGGCCTTGAGCAGAGCTACGGGGGAGCGGGCGTTAACCCCGCAACGAACAATTTTACCGCCGGCATCGGCCTTAAGGCAAGGAACCTTTCTTTTGACTACGCGTACCGCAAAGACAATGTCTTAAGCGAAAATTCAAACCATTATATCTCTGTTTCCTACGCCGGCCCGGACATAAGCTCAAAGAAAGGGCCTCTTGTCAGCATCTCAAGCCCGGAGGACAAGCTCATTTTAAGGAGCGATCATGTTGTACTTTCGGGGACAGCGGCCCCATCGGTGAACCGGATAGAAGTGAATAAGGCTGTTGTCCCTTTTGACAAGAACAGCAAAGCCTTTAGTTCAAACATACCTCTTTCTAAAACAGGGAAAAATCTTCTGGTCATAGAAGCCTATGACAAGAACGGAAAGCTTCTTGGAGCAAACACAAGAAGGATATTAAGGCTTGCAAGCTTTAAGGATGTCGGAGAAAACTACTGGGCTCGGCAACAGGTAGAATACTGCGCCACTGCCGGCCTGGTAACGGGTTATCCCGACGGCAGCTTTATGCCCGACAAGACTTTGAGCAGGGCCGAATTATCAACGCTTATGGTCAAGAGCAAAGGGTTGTCAGCCCCATCTGCCTCAAAAAGCGGGGCCTTTCCAGATGTTGCCTCAAACAACTGGGCCGCCGGTTTTATCAGTACAGCGAACGAGAACGGTTACATTCTGGGGTATCCTGACGGGACATTCAGGCCCAGCAAAACAATAACAAGGGCGGAGGGGATCTCCGTCATCGCCAGGTTTGACGGCCTTTCAGGCATAGCACCCAAAGAAAAACCGTACTCGGACCTGGGGACCGATCACTGGGCTGCCGGTTCAGTAAGCGCCGCCAAGGAAAAAGGCTTGCTTAACTTTGTTTCTTTCGACACTCTGCTGCCGGATCAGGGCCTTACCAGGGCCGAAGCGGTCGATATGCTGGGCAAGACCGGCCCCGGCAAAGAAAAGATCGACTGGCTGCTTAACTGGAACAAAGGTTTTGACACTACCGCAATAGCCGCCATCAAAACTATCGAAAAGACCTCAGCCGAGGTGAATATAAAGGCAATACCGGATGTTCCTTCAGGGTACTGGGCAAAACCCGCCGTGGACTATGTTATAGGAGCAAGGATACTTTCCCTCTACCCTGACGGGCTCTTTAGGCCGGAAAAGCCGATAAACAGAGCCGACCTTGCAGTGATGCTGGTAAAGTCCAAATTCTCCGGGTTCCCTCCTGAAGGCACAAAGGAGCTTTCATTTACAGATGTTCCCCCGGGGCATTGGGCAAAGAGGATGATAGGGGTTGCAGCCGGCCAGGACCTTATGAAAGGTTATCCGGACAACACCTTCAGACCAAACAACAATATCTCGCTGCTGGACGCCGTCTATGCCTTTGGCAGGCTGGGCAGACTGGCCGAGGCAAGACCCTCCGGGAATGTATATTCGAACATTCCGGAAGACCATTTCGCTGCCGGCCGGATAAAAGCGGCAAAGGACAAAGGACTGCTCGAATTCGTACGGTCAAAGGATTTTCAGGTAAATGCCCCGGTAAGCCGGGCCCAGGCTGCCTGGATGCTCTACAAGCTTAAAAACTAGCGCAAAAAATATGATATAATAATTCCGTGAAAGAAAAAACGCATCCAAAATACCAGATAGTAGAAGCGGCCTGCGCCTGCGGCGCGGTCTACCAGATAGGCTCAACCAAGGACAAGATCCGCGTTGACATCTGCAGCAACTGCCACCCCCTCTTTACCGGAAAGCAGAAACTGCTCGACAGCGAAGGAAGAGTGGAGCGGTTCAAGAAGAAATACTCCCAGAAGCCCGTTGCCCCAAAAAAGAAAAAGGTAAGAGCAAAAAAAGAGGACAGGAAAAAGAAGTAGGCCGTCCGTTCCTTTTGCTCCCCTCCTTTCAAAATGAAGTTCTCCGAAAAACTGGAAAAGCTGGAAAAAAGATATACAGACCTTGAAACCCTCCTTTCAAGCCCCGAAGTATTAAGCGACAGAGAAAAGATAGAAAAGTACAGCAGGGAATTCTCGGACCTAAGGCAGATCGTACAAAAGTTCCGCGAAATAAAGAGGCTATCCAAGGATATCCAGGAGATAAAAACATCTAAAGACCCGGAACTCAAAGAACTTCAGAAAGAACTGGAAGAAAAGAACGACATTGCGGAAAAAGAGATAGAGATCCTTCTCCTGCCCAAGGACCCCAATGACGAAAAGAACATCTTTGTCGAGATCAGGGCGGGCACCGGAGGCGAAGAGGCCGCCCTTTTTGCGGGAAGCCTTCTGCGCATGTACCTTCGGTACGCCGAAAGAAGAGGCTACCAGACAGAATTGATAGAGTCCAACCCCACGGGGCTGGGAGGCTACAAAGAGGTCAGCTTTGCCGTTAAGGGCAAAGGGGCCTACAGCAGGTACAAGTATGAAAGCGGCACCCACAGGGTGCAGAGAGTCCCTGCCACAGAGTCATCAGGCAGGATACATACATCCGCGGCAACCGTTGCAGTACTGCCCGAAGTGGAGGATGTTGAGATCAAGATCGAGGACAAGGATATCAAAATTGATGTGTTCAGGTCCGGCGGGGCCGGCGGGCAAAATGTTAATAAGCTCAGCACGGCCATCAGGATAACGCATCTTTCCTCAGGTATAGTGGTCAAGTGCCAGGACGAGCGCTCCCAGCACCAGAACAGGGACAAGGCTATGAAACTCCTGCGCTCAAAACTCTATGATATGGAAGAAGCCAAGAGAAAAGACGGCATTACCAGCATGAGAAAGATCCAGGTCGGCTCAGGGGACAGGAGCGAAAAGATAAGGACCTATAATTACCCCCAGAACAGGATAACCGACCACAGGATAGGCCTTTCGGTCTTTAATATTACCGAAGTCCTTGACGGCGCGCTTGACGAGATAGTGGACGCCCTGGCCGCAGCCGACAGGATAGCCAAGCTTGAGACCGCCTCAAAATGAAGTGGACCATACAGAGCCTTCTGGACTGGACCACAGAATATTTTACCAAACACGCCATAGAACTGCCCCATCTGGAGGCGGAAGTGCTTCTTGCGCATGCGCTTAAACTCAAGCGCATAGACCTTTATGTTCAGCATGAGAGAGTGCTAAAGGCTGAAGAGCTGAAGGCTTTTAAAACCCTGATACTGCGCAGGACCAAGAAAGAGCCGATCGCTTATATCACCGGGCACAAACCCTTTATGTCGCTCGACTTTAAAGTGAACCCCGATGTCCTTATTCCCAGGCCGGAGACCGAAAAACTTGTGGAAATAGTCATAGACATCGCAAAAAAAGAGGACCGGAAGTTCAAGATACTTGACCTTTGCTGCGGCAGCGGGGCCATTGCAGTAAGCATTGCAAAATATTTGGAGAATGTTTTAATATCGGCTGCTGATCTTTCCTCCAAAGCCATAGAGATATCCCGTTTGAACGCAAAGAACATGGGAGTAGAAGACAGGATCAATTTTTATTGCGGAAACCTGTTTGAGTCGCTTCCCGCAGGTGAGCGGTTCGATATTATTGTTTCCAACCCTCCATATATTCCTTCATCAGAAATTGAGAAACTTCAGCCGGATGTCAGATTATTTGAACCCAAAGCAGCTCTTGACGGCGGGCCTGACGGGCTTGGTTTTTACAGGGTGATCACAGCCGGAACCGGTAGCCGCCTGGAGAAAGGTGGCAGTCTTGTACTGGAGGTCGGGCAGGGACAGGCAGGGCCGGTATCTGGGCTGATAAGGGAAAGCGGCCTGCTTGAAGAACCCAGGATAATTGAAGACTATAACGGGATCGAAAGGGTTGTCGTAGCCAGGACCCGACGCTAAAGCGTCGGCTCTTTTTGGGAAGGGAACAGGAGCCGAACCTTTAGGTTCGGGTCAATATACCAACCTGATATAATATAAACACCATGAAGATCGTCCATATCTCCGATACCCACCTGGGCTCGTCAACATACAGAAAGCTTTCGGCGGATGGTTTTAACCAGAGAGAAGTGGACATCTGCAGCGCCTTTGAGAGCGCAATAAGCAAGATAATAGAAGAGATAAAGCCGGACCTTGTCCTTCACTGCGGCGATTTGTTCGATGTCGTAAAGCCCACCAACAGGATACTTAATTTCGGCATAAAACAGATACTCCGTCTTGTACAGGCAGGCATAAGGACCGTGGTTATCTCGGGCAACCACGACAGCCCCAAGCAAAAATACATGGGCTCGGTCTTTGAGATCTTTGATCTGGTGGCCGGCTCAATAGAAGACAAAGAAGTATTGAAGATCTATTATAAAAACGAGTATAAGACGCTGGATATCGAAGACATAACTCTCCACATAATACCTCAATGTATAAGTGATGATATATTTAAAGCCGAACTGTCAAAGCTTTCCCCCGTAAAAGGCAGGAAGAATATCCTGATGCTGCATGCCGGCGTAGCAGGGATGGAAGAATTCGCCCACGGGGATTTTAACGAGCTTTTGGTGGACCCGAAGTATTTTGAAGGGTTTGACTATGTTGCGCTGGGACATCATCACGGGCTGCAAAAGATACGAGGGTTTGATAACGCGGCTTACTCCGGATCGACAGAAAGATTGAGCTTTAATGAAGTGGGCCAGCCTAAGGGGTTTATCGAACTTGATTCAAATGATCTGCCCAAGATCAAACCTCACTTTCTGGACAATATTAGAATAATGAGAGAGCTCTCCCCTATTGATGCTTCAAACAAAGACACGACACAGATCATGGAAGAGATCGAAGCAGCGATAAAGTCCTTTGACGTCAAAGACAAGATAGTCAGGATAAAAATCAATAATATCGAGCCGCATATACTTGAGAACATCAACGACAGGCAGATAAGAGAATGGGCCGCCGGCGCGCTTCATTTTGAGCCCATATATGAAAAAGCCGCCAAAGCCGGTGAAAAAGCAGAAATAGTAAAGCCTTCTATCGGCGGCATAAAAGAAGAGTTTGTGGATTATATTAATGCCTACAACGGCCTTAAAGACGACGACTTGGCATTTTATAAAGCCAAAGGAATCGAATACATCGAGGCGGCGATACAGGAATGAGAATATCATCAATACACCTTAAGAATTACAGACAGTTCAAAGATGCACATATAGAATTCCCCGACGGAGTGATCGGGCTTGTAGGGCTTAATGGGACAGGGAAATCATCTCTTGTTGAGGCGGTTGCCTGGGCGCTTTTCGGAAATATCGCGTCCAGGACGGATAAAGAGGGAATTAAAAGGACCGGAGCAGTGCCAAGCGACCCGTGTGAAGTATCTTTGGAAATGGAGATCGGACCGGATTCTTACAGGATAGTCCGAGCTCTAAAGGGTTCTTCCCAGGCCGGAGCGGCAAGCGTTTTTGCCAACGGTAAAAAGATCGCTGATTCCGTAAAAGGCTGTGAAAAAGAGATCGCTCACATACTGGGCATGGATTTTAAATCATTTTATACCAGCTTTTATGCCAAGCAAAAAGAACTTAACGCGCTCTCAGACCTTAACCCCAACCAGAGAAAGGACATCATCATCCGGATGCTTAGGATAGATGCGGTCGACCGCGCTATCGACAAAATAAGGGCGGAGAGCCGGGACACAAAAAAGATAATCGAGATAAGAAGGGCCTCTATTAAAAGCACAACGGACCTTGAGGCATTAAAGATGCAAAAAGAGAACGACCTAAAAAAGAACGCCGAAGAGACTCTAGCTGTCGTTAAAAAGATATCCGCAGCGCAGGACAGGGAAAATGAATTCAAAGACATCTTTTTAAAAGAAAGAAAGAAATACGAAACTTACAACGCGCAAAAGGTTGAACTGTCAAAATACCAATCCAGATCTTCGGAATTAAATAAGAAGTCGGAAGAAATAAAGGTGCTGATAGCACAGATAGCCTCGCTTGAAACTCAATTGAAAGAGATCTCCCCTCTTGTGCTTAGATACGAAGAACTGGACAAAAAAGATAAAGAAATGGATGAGCTGCGAAAGAGCGAAAAGGACGAATTGTTCAAAGAAAAGGCCGCCCTAAAAGAACAGCTTGGGATGGCAAGCGGCTCGCTTGAATCCCTGCGCAAGACATACGAGGAGCTGGGACAGAAGAAGAAAACAGTAAAAGCATCGGGCAAAGGCTCCAAATGCCCCACCTGCAGCCAGCCGCTACTAAATTTTGAAGACATTATTAAACACTATGATGAAGAACTTGAAAAGATCACCGGGGAAGGAAAAGCTATAGCGCTAAAAAAGAAAGAGATCGAAGCAAAGATAGCGGAGATCGACCTTCTGATAGAACAGCTAGAGCGGTCACCGCGCAAAAAAGCCGCAAAACGACCAAAATACGATCTTGAAGAGCACGATAAGATCAAAAGAGAAAAAGAAGCGGCAAAAAAAGCAAAAGACACCCAGATAGAACTCAAAGCCAAGATAGAAAGAAAGGCCGAACTTAAAGACTCTCTAAATAAGACAAATGAAGAGATAGCATTGGTCAAGGCCAAGATACTTAAAGTCGAGAAAGATATTGAATCAACTGACTACAAAAAAGAAGAGTACGAAAAGATAAACAGTGACTATGATGAGGCAAGGTCCCAGCTTGACCGGCTAAAACAGCAAAAGAGCAGATTTGACATAGAAAAAGCTTCTTATCAAAAGGAATATGAGGCCGTCATAAAAGAGATTAAAGAAGCGGAAATGCTGAAAAAGATAATAGAGAAAGAAATCAAGGACAGCGAGTTCCTAAGCCGTCTTGAAGATATTATGATCGAATACAGGACACACCTTATCTCCCGCATCAGGCCGCAGCTTATTGAAACTGCCTCATATCTTTACAGAGAGCTCACCGACGGCAAGTACACCGGACTGGATATTGACGAAGACTACAATATGAGGATCTTTGACGGGGGGTACCCCTACCCTCTCACCAGGTTCTCCGGAGGGGAGGCTGATCTTGCCAACCTGTGCATCAGGCTGGCCATTTCACAGCTTATCTCGGCCAGGGCTGGAACAGAAGGCGGCTTTATCATCCTTGACGAGATATTCGGCAGCCAGGATATTGTAAGGAAAAATTCTATAATGACGGCACTCAACCAGCTTAACAAGCAGTTCAGGCAGATAATAGTGATAACCCATGTGGACGACATCAAGGACACTTTTGAGCATGTTATAGAAGTTACAGAAGACGAGCTGGGGATAAGCAGCGCAAAACTACTTTAGGACCGCCGCCTGGTCAACCCCATCTATCTCTTTGAGGGATACTTTTACCTCTTCAGAAACGGGGACAGAGAGTTTTTTACCCAGATAGTCCGGCTGTATCGGAAGCTGCCTTCCTCCCCTGTCTATAAGAGCCGCCAGCTGTACCTTGGCCGCCCTGCCAAAATCATTAAGCCCGTCAAGAGCGGCCCTTGCGGTACGCCCCGCAAAAACCACATCATCGAACAGGATAACCACCTTATTGTCCACGCTAAAAGGTATATCCGATCTTTTTACCGTGATCCCTGCTCCCCTGGCGGCCAGATCGTCCCGGTAAAGAGAGACATCCAGGCTGCCAACAGGTATATCGACGCCTTTGGTCTCTTTTATAGCCTGCGAAGCTCTCTGTGCAAGAGGAAGGCCCCTTTGCAGGATGCCGATAAAGACAAGTCCTTTGGCATCTTTGCTGCTTTCCAGGATCTCCGAAGCCATCCGTTTTATGGCCTTGTTTATCTCGGCCTCGGTCATTATGGTCCTGCCCGGTTTAGTTGCCATGTCAGATACCAAGTTTCTGCAGGATCCTGCCAAAATCTTTTTCTATATCGGCCACCTTTTTTTCGCTGCCGGATTCAAAGTAGACCCTTGCTATGTCCTCGGTGCCCGAAGGGCGCACCGCTACCCACCCGTCCTCAAGCAATAATTTGACCCCGTCACTCTCTGTCCTGCCTGTCACTTTTTGGCCTCCCAAAGCCTCCGGGGCAGAGGTCTTGAGGAACCTCACCAGTTTTTCCTTATCGGGAGCAGAGATCGGCAGGTTCACTTTTTCGCCGGCGCAATCTCCGAATTTTGAGATGAGCTCCTGCCAAAGCTGGTCTACGGGCTTTTTTGTCTTAGCGACCATTTCGGTTATCAAAAGGTCTGCCAAAAGCCCGTCCTTTTCCGGGATATGCCCTTTTATCGAAAGCCCGCCGCTTTCTTCCCCTCCAAGTATCACTTCTTCCTTCATCATTATTTCTGCGATGTATTTGAACCCCACCGGGGTTTCGTGGACTTTTATTCGGTGCTTTTCCGCTATCCTGTCTATCATGTGGGTCGTTGCAAGGCTTCTTACGACAGAGCCGGTAAACTTTTTGTGCTCCACTAAGTACCAGAAAACAAGGCTCAGCACCTGGTTGGCCGAAAAAAAACTGCCGTGCCTATCCACCACTCCGAACCTGTCGGCGTCCCCATCCGTAGCAAGCCCGAGGTCCGCATTAAGTTCTACCACTTTTGCCGAAAGCTCCTTCAAGTTTTCTTCTGCGGGCTCCGGGTTTTTGCCTCCGAACAGCACATCCCTGTTCTCGTTAAGAAGCGTAAGTTTGCCGGCGGCTTTTGCAAGCAACTTTGGAAGAAGGACCCTGCCGGAGCCATGCATGGGATCATATACAATGTTCAGTTTTGCTTTCTTGATGGTTTCCAGGTCCGCGAATTTGGTTATGTACCTTTCATAGGCCTCATTAGGATCGAACTTTTCGATAGACATCGGAGCTGCCGGCTCCGGCTCCGAGGAAGAATTGGACAATCCTTCTATTTCTTTTGCTATTTCAGGAGAAGCGGGCCCGGCGTATTCGGGAATGAACTTTATTCCGAGGTATTTTGAGGGATTGTGGCTTGCCGTCAGCATTACCGCCCCGCAGGCTTTCTTATCACGCACAGAAAAAGCTATAACAGGGGTTGCGGCATCTTTGTCAGAAATAAGCACCCGTATCCCCGCCTTTGAGCAGATCTTTCCGATCTCCATCGCAAATTCATCCGCGAGGAACCTGGGGTCATAGCCTATTATGAGGGGATGCTTGTCCTTGCCGTGCTTTTTCAGGTATATCGCAATTGCCTTTCCAACGCGGCAGACATTCTCAAAAGTGAATTCTTTTGCGATCACCGCTCTCCATCCGTCGGTGCCGAATTTGATCGTGTCCATAAGCTGTATTTTATCATATAATTGACGATATGGACTACATGAGAGAGGCACTGAAAGAAGCAAAAAAATCCCTTAAAACGGGAGATGTGCCGATAGGCGCGGTCGCCGTGGCCAACGGCAAAATTTTGGCCCGTGCCCATAACGAAAAAGAAAAAAGAAACGATGCGACCGCGCATGCGGAGCTCTTGTGCCTGCAAAAAGCCTCAAAAAAGCTCGGGACCTGGAGGCTTTATGATGTGGAGCTGTATACAACGCTTGAACCCTGTGCTATGTGCAGGGCGGCTATGAGCCTGGCAAGGATAAAGAAGCTTGTCTTTGGGACAAGATCATTAAAAAAAAGGGCCAACCATAAGTTCCGGACAGTTCCCGGCAAGAAGAAGGAAGAGTGCGGGCTGATCTTAAGATCCTTTTTTGCCTCACTTAGGGACTAAAGCCCGAACACCCCTTCGGCATATCTGCCGGCAAAGTCACCGGCCCAGTCCGGAAAAACAAAAGCCGGGCTGGTAAAGGCCATAACCAACCGGCACCTCTGACCTATCTCGACAAGTCTTTTAAGCATGATCTCCTTGTCGGTATCTCCGACATAAGAGTCAAAGATATCAAGGTCAGTACTCGCTATGCATCCATTTTTTGACGGCAGAGAACCGGGGCAAACATCAAAAACACTGGAACTGAACAAAAAATCGCTTCCTTTTCCCCAATCATGCGTTTCTCTTATGCCGCTGTGAAGGAACGCAAAGGTCATTTCCGGACAAAGATGGTGTTTTAGGGCAGCGACATAATTTGATATTGTAACAGTGGAATCACGGCCCCCTGCGGTCGTTAGCATATGCTCTTGTAGTTTCAGGGGCGCATCTAGTGCGGGGAGCTCCCCTAAGATCTGAAAATTATTATCCGGATGGTCCGGGCGGTCCGTGTGCAGGAACAGTTCTCTGCCGCTTATCAGCCCGTCTTTCAGCGAAAGAAGAGTAAAATAATAGGCAGCGTTGTGGTGCGTTCCAAGATACATGCGTCCGGCCCCGGATTCTATAACCGCGTACTGAAAGTCATTGATAACAAGATGAGACCCTGCGACCGGTATCTCGTACTTGGAATTATCTCCCGCATACCGCGGACACAGCCTAAAACCGTACTCGCGCTGGTAAAAGCGTACCTGCCGCCCTCCTGTGTTAGTAAGGACGCGTAGAGGACCCGCTTCGATCGGTCCGTTTGGCATAAAAGACATCCGCTAATATATCGGACGTCTAAACAAAGGATTTCAAATTTAGAGAGGAACCGCAACGCCAACTCAGGACTTGGCCAGTCCCCAGTTCTTTCCGCTGCCGCAGTCAACCTTAAGAGGCACAGCCAGAGGCACGGTCTTTGACATGGTCTCCACAACAAGCGTTGTAACGGATGCCGCAACTTCTTCTGGACACTCAAACACCAGCTCATCATGTATCTGCATTACCATTTTGGATTTTGAGTTTTGTGCTTTAAGTTTGTCATGTATCTGTATCATAGCGGCCTTGATGATATCGGCGGCGCTGCCCTGTACTGGCGTGTTGATGGCGGTCCTTTCCGCCATCTGCGCGATGCTCTGGTTGAGAGAGTTGATATCGGGGATGTAGCGCCTTCTGCCGAGCAGGGTCTCTACATAGCCGTTCTTTTTAGCGAATTCTATTGTTGAATCCAGGTATTTTTTTACCCCGCTGTATTTATAGAAATACCTGTCGATAAAGTCCTGAGCTTCGTTCTTTTTTATTCGCAGGGCTTTTGAAAGGCCGAACGCGCTCATCCCGTATATTATCCCGAAGTTGATCGTCTTGGCGGCGCTCCTCATCTCTTTGGTAACCTCTTCTATCTTCACATCATAGATATCAGCGGCAGTGGCGGAGTGCACATCGCGGTCTTTGATAAAGTCCTCCATAAGGTTGGGGTCCCTGCTTAAGTGTGCCAGGATACGGAGTTCTATCTGCGAATAATCCGCCGACATTATCACGGAGCCCTTGTCCTGCGCCGTAAAGATCTCCCGCAGCAGCCTCCCTGTCTGGGACCGGACCGGGATGTTCTGAAGGTTGGGATCGCTGCTGGATAGCCTGCCTGTTGCGGTAACTATCTGATTAAAGGAAGCGTGTATCCGCTTGGTTGAGGGATCGATCAGTTCGGGAAAGACATCCACATAGGTTGTCTTCAACTTGTTAAGCTGCCTGAACTCGAGCAGTTTCTGCGCTATCTCAAAGTTGACCGCCAGCTCTTCCAGGACTTCGGCATCCGTAGAAGGACCTGTCTTTGTTTTTCTTAGAACGGGGAGCTTAAGTTTTCCAAAAAGGACCTGTGCCAGCTGCTTGGGGGAATTGATATTGAACTCCTCTCCTGCCATTACCAGGATCTCCGTTTGAAGCCTCTTCAACCTTGTTTCTATCTCGACCGAAATATCCTTTAATTTGTCCCTGTCGATATAGACCCCGTTTTGCTCCATTTCTACCAAAACTTCGATAAGAGGCACTTCTATTTTAGAAAAAACCTCGTAGAGCCCCTTCTCCTTCAATTCCTTTGCGAGCACCTGTGAAAGCTGCCAGGTTACATCGGCGTCCTGGCACGCATAATCAGCGGCCTCTTTTTCCGGCACACCCTTAAAGTCGGCGCTTTTGCTGGCATCCATCAGGTCTTCATATGTGGTCATGGTCCTTCCAAAATATTTTGCGCCCAGGTACTTTAAATTGTATTTTCCCGCTGTCGGGTCCAGTATATAGGCGGCCAGCATAGTGTCGCAGTCAACTCCTCTAACTTGGATCCCCAGAGCGCTGCCAAGCACTTCTATGTCAAATTTGACATTGTGTCCCGCCTTCTTGATATTTGCGTCCTCAAAGACCTTTTTCAATCCCTGCCGGACACCTTCCCGCGATATAAATTCTGCCGAAAGATAGTATCCGGTGTTCTCTTTGAACGAGACCGAAACGGCTTCAAGCTTTGCGGTCAAGGTGTCAAGGCTGTCCGTTTCCGTGTCAAAAGCAAAGCGGCCTTTTTCTTCGATGTTCTTTATCAGTTCGGCAAAAGACCTTTCGTCATCTATTATCTTATAGTCATGCCCTTGCGCGCTTTTCTTTGCCTTTTCTTCGCTAAGCGCAGAAATAACTTCGGGAGCCTCGGTCTTACCGTACTTCTTGAGCAGTGTCTTGAACTCGTATTTTTCAAATATCGGCCCTGTCTTATGCCAGTCCGTTACGGTCCTTTTTAATTTATCGATGTCTACAGCAATGGGGACATTACTGTCAAGTGTCGCCAGTTTTTTTGACAGTAGAGCAGAATCCTTGCCTGCTATCACCTTATCCCTGAGTTTTCCCTTTAACTTTTCCGCGTTTTCAAGTATGTTCTCTACAGCCCCGTACTCCCTGATAAGAGAGACCGCCCCCTTGCTTCCAATGCCGCTTATCCCGGGGATATTGTCAGAAGCGTCCCCCGCGATGGCCTTGTAATCCACGACCCTTTCCGGCGGGACACCCAGATGCTCCTCCACTCTTTTGGGATCATATAGAACGGTTTCCGTCACACCTTTTACGGTAGCCAGAACGCTTACCCGCTCCGACACTATCTGAAAGGTATCCCTGTCTCCCGTAACTATCACAACATCCGCATCTTTTGCCTTTTCGGCAATAGTTGCAATAATATCATCGGCTTCATAACCATCCAGTTCAAAGACCGGGATGGACAGAGATGACAGTATCTCTTTAACTATGGGCAGCTGGCTTACAAGACCTTCCGGAGCTTTCTGCCTGTTTGCTTTGTATTTGTCATACTGCTTGTGCCTGAACGTAGGTGAAGGCCTGTCAAAAGCCACCGCTATCAGGTCCGGCTCTTCTAAGAGTATCTTCATCAGCAGTCCGGTAAATCCGTAAGCGGCATTAATTTGAAGCCCGCCGGAGGTCTTCATGGTTTCGGGCAGGGCAAAAAAAGCGCGGTACAAAAGGCTGTTGCCGTCTATGAGGAACAGTCTGGGGATATTAGTTTTTTTCTCCAACTTGGTATCTTGAAAACCGGCTGATCTGGATGTTCTCTCCGAATTTTGCTATATGCTCCTTGATCAGTTCCCCGATGCTTTTTGAGAGCTCTTTGATAAAAGGCTGGTCTATAAGACAGACCTGCGAGTAGAATTTTTCCAGTCTTCCCTCGACCATTTTTTCCGCGACCTTTTCGGGCTTGCCCTCTGCAAGGGCGGCCGCTTTAAGGACTTCCTTTTCCGAATTGATCACGCTTTCGGGGACGTCTTCCCTCTTTAAGTACTGGGGGCTGGAGGCCGCTACCTGCATGGCGATATCCCTTGCAAGTGTAGAAAACTCAGGGTTCCTGGCCACAAAATCGGTTTCGCAGTTAAGCTCCACCATGACCCCTATCCTGCCGTTAAGATGGATATAGGCTTCCACAACGCCGTTGCCGGTCTGCTTGCCCGTCCTCTTGGTGGCGGAAGCAAGCCCCTTTTTCCTTAGCAGTTCTGCGGCTTTTTCCATGCTGCCGTCCGTCTCGACCAGGGCTTTTTTGCAGTCCATCATCCCGCAGCCGGTTTTTTCCCTTAGTTCTTTGACGGTATTTGGATCTATCTGCGCCATGATGTTATTTCTTTTCCTCGCCTTCCGTAGGTTCAAGAAAATCGTCCATTCCCAGTTCCTGTATCTCTTCTTCCTTTTCTATTTCGGCCGCCGCGGCTATTGTCTCCTCCGCGGTTTCCGAAGAAAGCGGAGCCTCTATAACTTCGCCCGGATGCGCTATTCTGCGCCCCTCGAGCACGGCATCGGCCATCACGGAACACAGCAGCTTAACGCTCCTTATCGCATCATCATTGGCCGAAATGACATAATCAATATAGTCCGGGTCGCAGTTGGTATCAACAACTCCTACAATGGGTATGCTAAGCTTTTTTGCTTCCTTAACTGCTATCATTTCCTTCTGCGTGTCAACTATGAACACTATAGAAGGCGGGCTGGCCATTTCTCTGATGCCTCCCAGGGTCTTGTCCAGCTTGGCTTTTTCCTTCCTTATATTGCTGACCTCTTTCTTGGGCAGTTTGTCAAAGGTCCCGTTGGCCTCCATCTTCTCTATTTCCTTCATCCTGGAGATGTTCTTGCGAAGGGTCTTAAAATTGGTGAGCGTTCCGCCCAGCCATCTCTGGTTGATAAAGAACATCCCGCATCTCTGCGCCTCGGCCTGGATGGCCTCCTGCGCCTGTTTCTTTGTCCCTACAAAAAGGACCGTGCCGCCTTCGGCAACGATCTTCCTGACGAATTCGTAAGCCTTTTCGATGAGCGGAATGGTCTTGTGAAGGTCAATCACATGGATATCATTCCTCGAAGAATAGATATAACGGGCCATCTTCGGGTTCCAGTTGCGCCTTGGATGGCCAAAGTGGACCCCGGCTTCCAGCATCTGTCTCATTGTTATAACAGCCAAGTTTTTTCCTCCTGATAGAAAAATTATAACATATTTTCGAGGTATTTTCTGGCGGAGTCGGCGGCTGTTGCTCCGTCAGAAACTGCGGTCGAGATCTGCCTTAGGGACTTTTCCCTGACATCCCCGGCAACAAAGATCCCCGGCACCGAAGACAACATCATGGCATCGGAAGGCAGGAACCCGTCGCCGCCGGCCTTTAACGCTCCGGCAAGGAACCCGGTATTGGGTTCCTCTCCTATATAGACGAACACGCCGTCAACCGGAAGGTCTTCCTTTGTTCCGTCGAGCACATTCTTGACCGAAAGGCTTTCCACCTTGCCCTGCCCGTTTATTTTTTCTGGCACACAATTCCATTTTACCGAGATCTTAGGGTGGTCCAGAGCCCTGTCGGAGAGCACCTTGTCCGCGCGGAGCCGGTCCCTTCTGTGCACCACCACCAGACTCGAGGCAAAACGCGTCAAGAACAGCGCCTCGGAAATGGCAGAATTCCCGCCTCCTATAACAGCAATGGCCCTGTCCCGGTAAAAAGCGCCGTCGCAGGTAGCACAGTAAGACACTCCCCTGCCTCTAAATTCTTTTTCGCCGGGAATGCCGAGTTTTTTCGGTTCGGTCCCTGTGGCAATTATCAGAGCGCGGGACAAAATACTCCTGTCTGCAAGCAAGGTCCGTACTAACAGCCCTTCCTTAGATATCTTTACCACATCGCCAAAGACGACCTGGCACCCGAATTTTTTTGCCTGGTCCTCCAGCCTTTCGGAAAGCTCCATCCCGGAGATGCCCGAAGGAAATCCCGGGTAGTTCTCTATCTCAGAGATCTCCGCCAGCTGTCCGCCCAGGATGGCCTTTTCTATCAGCAGGGTCCTAAAGCCCGCCCTGCCGCAGTAAATGGCAGCCGTAAGCCCGGCAGGCCCCCCGCCTATTATCACAACATCAAGCGCGCTGTCCCTGTCTTTAAGCAGTTCCTCAAGCTGAGGAATTACACTGTTCTTTTCTGCAATGTTCATTTTTCCTCCTTACCGGCCTGTTGTTTTCCCGACCCGATAAGCCCTTCTTCTATCAGGACCGTGCTTTTCCTGCCCTTTATTGATATAGACTCGTCCCTTAGGTCTACCGTTACCGACTCGCCTTTCAACTCGCTGTCTTTTCTCCTTAGGAGGACGGAGCCTTTTAATGAAACCTTCTCCTTATTGATATTGTACAATGCCGAGGCTGACCTCGCTCTGATATCCTTATAATTGATCGCGGGATTCCCTGATGCCAGGATAGTGTTCGTTTTTTGCTCAAAAACCAGCTCGTCGCTCTTAACAGAGAGCTCGCCTCTTGATATCCTGGCGCTGCCGCGGGCGTAGATCTTTCCACTTTTGGCATTCACTTCGAAAGACGAGGCACGGACCTCTATATCCGGCACGCCTTTATTTTTCATAACCGCCACCGGTTCTTTTTCAAGTACCATTTTCTCCATTTCGGTATCGGAACTCATCGACCCGGCAGAGATAGCCACATTATCCCTTTCAAAAGACAGTCTGTCCTTTGCGTATATTTTCTTGTCGTCAAGGGACCAGACAAGCGAAGCTGTCTCGAACCTGGATATCCCTTCATAACCTAGGGGGGAAAAGACCTCTATGCTTTTCTTTTTCATGTCCCAAAACACCTTTGGCGCTATTATATTGAGAGACGGTTTCCCGTCCTTAAAAAAAATGCCGTGGATGCGGTCCAATTCCGCTTTTTGGGTAGAATTGTTGATATGAGAGGATTCAGCTCTTATTTCCCAAAACTTTACCCCTCCGGCTATTTCGGAAAAAACCGCCTCCTTCATCGACAGGTCAGACCTCTGTTTTTGGGATTCAAGTTTGTTCGAGATCCTTTTGGCAAGGTCCTTTTCCGGAGTAAATACCGCCCAGACAAAAACAAGAGAAAGGACTACGGCAAGGGCAATAAGAGAGGTTCTGCTGTTCATTTTAGTAGCCGAGGGCTTTTAGCCTCAGCGCTTCCATTGTTTCGGCAAATCCGGCGGCAGGACGGTTGATCTTATAGTATCCCTGTCCCAGTCCCAGATGGAAAGCCGCGACATTTGAATCTATCGAGATGGCTTTTTTCATGTGGTCAATTGCTTCATTCCATTTGTTCTGCTCGGCATAGATTATCGCCATATATCCCCAGGGCCACGGGCTGCCCGGCTGAATAGCGGCAATATTGCGCATTTCCTGGAGGGCATAATCCTGATAGCCGCCAAAATAGTAGGCAAAAGCCAGCCGGAACCTTGTCCGCCAATCGGAAGGGTTCTTGCTGACCATGGGATAGTATCTTTCAATAAGTTTTCTTGCGTAAGCGGTCTTATTTCCCGCCAGATCGGCCGTCTTTTTAAGCTGGTCCAACCCCTCCTGTATCTTATTGGTGTAGGCATAGGTTATAGCAAGGTCAAAATGCGCGTCAGGGGATGCCGGGCTGGCGGACAGGGCCGCCTCCTTTTTGGAGATCTCGCTCCTGAATTCCGGGGTCATGACCCAGGCAAACGAAACGGAGCAAAAGATCATAAGCGCTAAGATAACAGCTGCACATTTTCCTGTTTTCATAGGGTATTATTATAACATTAAAGGGCCCAAATGAAAAAAGTCAGAATAATAAAAGCCTTCACAAAAGCATCGATAAGAACAGCCGCCCGCAAAGCCGCTCAAGAGCTTAAAGCGGGCCACCTTATCATATTCCCGACAGATACTGTCTACGGCATCGGGGCTGACCCCGGAAATCCCCAAGCCGTGAGAAGACTGTTCAAGGCCAAACAAAGGCCCCTTTCCAAGCCTTTTCAATTGCTTGTCGGCAGCCTGCAACAGGCAAAGAAAGCAGCCAAAAAGATCACCAAAGAGGCTGCGGCACTGATGGCTTCCAACTGGCCGGGCCCTCTGACAATAGTTGTGGAGAAAAATAAGCAGGTGCCTGATACCGTGACTTCCGGACTTAAGACCGTCGGCCTGCGCCTTCCTGACCACCCTGTCGCCCTTGAGATAATAAAAGCCTTTAAAGGACCTGTCGCGGCCTCTTCTGCCAACCTTTCAGGCAAAAAACCTCCTAGGACCGCACGGGAAGCCGTCCTACAGATCAAAGACAAAGCGTCGCTGGTCATTGATTCGGGAAAAACTTTAAAAGGAGTTCCCTCAAGGATAGTTGATGCAACAGGAAAAAAACTTAAGGTGCTTAGATAATAGGCCTGCTTTTAAGAAAGTATCTTTGAAGCTTCCCGACAAAATTCTTCAAGGTCCGCAGAACACCCAAAAGTCGAAAGATTATGAATAAGATGAATCTCTGCTTCGCCGTTCGCTCTGAACGACAAAAGGCGGGACTGCAGCCCAAGGGCTTCTTTAAGCAGGGCAAGGGTTTCTATATGCATGATGTCCGAAACCGTGCCATGCCCCATTCTGAGACGGTATACCGAAAACTCCCCGACTGTCAGAGGCTCCCTGTAAGGCACCTTCATCGGGCCAAAGATCTCCCCCGTATCCTGATAGTATGCGCCAAGCCCGCTTTCCCATACGGCATGAAGCAGATCGCTGCTTTCATGAGGCTCCTCAGCTCTTAAAAGCTGGGGATAATAGATATAGGACAAACCCCGCGGATAAAAACCCATCACATGTTCTCTAAGTAACGGAAGAGAAGCCGGAGACTCATCCCTTACCGCATTAAAGAACCGATAACAGTTCATGAATTCCGTATGGGAGACCCCCTGGAACCTGAAAAGACCGAACTGCTGGTCAGTTATTTTGATCAGCGCCCCCGAAATGGCGTTCATACACGCTGTCGAAAGATAGGTCGCTCCGGTGCGTTCGGGGCTGACCCTGAATAATTCGCGGCTTGCCAGTATAGCCGCCTGGGTATTACCGGATTTTATTATATCAAAGACTCCTGACGGGCATCTCATAGAAGCCTCCTTAATACTTGTCGGTATTTTTGCGCGTGGATTTCAGAACGAAAGAGGTTAAAAGGTCAGAGCCACCTCATACCACTGGGTAACGACTACTTTGCCCTGGTCGGGGTCATAGGCGCGCTTGGCATTGGCGATAACCTGCGTAAAGGGATTGACTTTATAGCCCAGTTTTGTGGTTATTATGGCGCCTTCTCTAAGGTCAAGGCTTCTTGCATCCACAAAGTTAGGCTGATAGTAACCTGCGGCGGCAAAATACTGACTTCCAAGGTTGGCCGAAGCCTCGGCCTTAAGGGCACTGTTGCTCCCGTTGTAGCCCTCCAGCACCGCCCAGAATTTGGCGGCGCCAAGAACATCCCCCGTCAGGGAAACCTTATAACCGTCCCTGCTGATGCCGGCTGCTTCGTAAGAAACAATGTCGACCGGGTTGGTCTCATATTCCTCGTTGTAGTATTCAGGAACAAAGTCGCGGTCCAGATATCTTTTTTCCGCCTTAAAATTGAGCCTAGCCAGCGCCACATCGTATCCCGCAGAAATACCTGCAGAAAGGCCTCCCCCATGATTGTTAAGCCTGGCATATTCCGCAAAGAGGATCGAATTCAGGAAAAAAGGAGCCATAGCATCAACTCCCCAGCCTGATTGTGAGGGAAATACCTTCTGGGTCCCGTCCGGCTTTATCTGGTTGATACCGTCAGCATCGCAGACAAAATACTGTCCTAAGGTAAGGTAAGGCAGGACCTGCTGCGTTGCCCTCGCGCCGTAAACCCTTGACCAGGTGCCCAGAACCTCTATGCCGTAAATGCCCTTCTTATAATATGCCCTTAAGCCAGCCTGCTGGTCCGAAGGTATCAGCCCTCCCTTTAAGACCGTTGTATAATTGCTCATCAAAAGACCTGCCCCGTAGGTAACATTGCTGAGCAGCCCGTACCTTGCGCCCCAGTCCGGGGTCGCATATTCCAGGTATCTCACCACCATACTGTCTATCCCGACTTTATCTCCGTTGTACAAAGGCACATTGATATCAAAGCCCAAACCCAGTGCGCCGTATTTGAAATCCGGGTTCCATCTGAACACCGGGGCCGAAACCCCTCCGTTGTTCACGATGCCAAAGCCGCCGGCATTGGCAAATGTTCCCGCCATCAGCGGCCTGGTTGAAAGGGGATCGACAGAAACAGAGAACAGATTGACCGGATCGGCCGCTTGCGCTGCTTGAATTAACCCCGCCAACAGAATAACGGCCAGCAGTTTTTTCATCTTCCCCTCTCCTCTTTTCAATTTCTCATTGGAAATTGGTAATTGGTCATTGGAAATTGGCAATTGGAAATTGGACATTTCCCCGCATCAGTGTCTAAAATGCCTTCTCCCCGTGAACAGCATGACCATCCTGTTCTTATCCGCCGCTTTGATGACCTCTTCGTCCCTTATAGAGCCTCCGGGCTGTATTATAGCCGATATCCTGTGTTTTTTGGCAAGTTCCACCGAATCAGCGAACGGGAAATAGCCGTCCGATGCCATAACAGCCCCGGAGCAGGAGCTTCCCGCCATTTCCAGCGCTATCTTTGCGGACCCCACCCGGTTGGGCTGCCCTGCTCCTATCCCCAAGGTGGCGCCGTTCTTGGCAAGGACTATAGCATTGGATTTTACGAACTTGCAGATGCCCCAGGCAAAGAAAAGATCCTCGATCTCCTTCAGAGAGGGCTGCTTTTTGGTTACCGTCCTGATGTCGGATATTGTAAGCTCTGCCCTGTCGGCTTCCTGGACAAGGAAACCTCCCGCCACTTTTTTAAAGTCGCATCTTGTGCTGCGGTTAAAATCCGCCGGGCATTTTATCAGGCGCAGGTTCTTTTTTTCGCAAAGCACAGAGAGGGCACCTTTTGAGAACTCCGGGGCTATGATGACTTCCGCAAAAAGCTTGAACATTTCGCGCGCGGCACCTTCGTCAACTTCCCTGTTGCAGGCGATTATCCCCCCATAAGCGGATACGGGATCGCATTTGAGCGCTTTTTGATAAGCGTCCCTGACCGATCTTGAAGTGGCCACTCCGCAGGGATTATTGTGTTTTACGATGGCGACCGTCAGGTCGGCAAAGTAATTGACGATGCCGTAGGCTGCTTCCATGTCCAGGATATTATTGAACGACAGTTCTTTGCCGTGGAGCTTACGGATGTCAACGAGGCCCCTGCCCTCTGACCTATAAAAAGCCGCCGGCTGATGAGGATTTTCTCCATAGCGCAGGTCCATTTCTTTTTCCAGTTTCAACATCATTTCCTTTGGAAAGGATTCGGTATCCTTGACCGGCGACAGATAGGCGCTGATGGCCTCGTCATATCTGCCGGTCAAAAGGAACGCCTCCCTCTGCAGTTCGATATTGGTAGCCAGGCTGATCACGGAAGAATTGGAACCTAGCTCTTTAAGGATCCTGTCGTACTGGTCGGGGCTGGTGACAACGGAAACATGCCTGTAATTTTTTGAGGCCGCCCTTATCATGGCGGGACCTCCGATGTCGATGTTCTCTATGGCCTCTTCGTGGGTGAATTTTTTCCTGGCCACCACTTTTTCAAATGGATAGAGATTGATAACAACCATGTCTATCTGAGGAATGCCGTATTTCGAGAGCATCTTCATGTGAGAGGGATCGTCCCTTAAAGCAAGAAGCCCGCCGTGGATCTTTGGATGAAGCGTCTTTACCCTTCCGTCCATCATTTCCGGGAATTTGGTTATTTTGCTGACCTCAATAACTTTGACGCCTGCTTTTTTGAGCTCCCTAAAGGTTCCCCCGCTGGCTATTATTTTGAACCCGTGTTTTTCAAGCCCCTTGGCAAACGGCTTGATCCCCTTTTTGTCGAACACGCTTATCAACGCGTACCTGGCCTGCTTTTTCTTCATTCCTTTATTATCACCTTTCTGTCTTTGATGTTGACCCTGCCTTCCGATATCAATTGTATCGCCTTTGGATACAGTTTGTGCTCTTCTGTAAGTATCCTGGCGGACAGAGAAGCTTCTGTATCACCGGGCAGCACCGGCACGGTCTTTTGAAGGATTATCGGCCCCGTATCGCAGCCCTCATCGACAAAGTGGACCGTACAGCCGGACTCTTTTACTCTTGCCTCGATCGCCTGCCTCTGCGCATGAAGTCCCGAAAACGACGGAAGCAGCGCGGGGTGGATGTTTATGATCTTCCATTTGTATTTTTTTATTATCTCCTGCCCCACTATCCTCATATAGCCGGCAAGGCAGATAAGACCCGGGCTATAGGAATCTATTGTCTTAAGCAGCTGCGCTTCGTAGGCTTTTTTATCGGAATAATCCTTGTGGTTTACTACCACAGCCGGTATGCCGTGCTTTTTTGCCCTTTCAAGGCCCTGCACCCCCGGCACATTCGAGATGACCGCCTTTATCTGTGCCGAAACCTGTCCGCTTTTTACGGCATCAATTATTGCCTGAAGATTTGATCCCCGTCCGGAGATGAGGATGACCAGATCTATTTTTCTCACCGCATTTGAATTATAGCATACCGAAATCAGCCTCCAGATCTTACGATATATAGGTAAGAGGGGTAAGAGGACGGCAGAGAAAGGAGAGAGAAGATGGCAGAAGTATCAAGAGCTCAATTGGACAGACAGATGGCGGCTGCAAGAGCACAGGGACAAAGGAACAACACCATAACAAGAAGATGGGAAACAGCCTGTCAGGTTGTTAGGTTCATCGCAATGATCCCTCTTTTGCCGCTTACTTTGACAGGTTGCGCAGGGGCTGGGCCTGCATCAGGAACCGCGCCGGCACCGCAATCGAGGCTTGCCATAGACCAGAGCGGCAATGTTCATGTTTTTGTCGGGAACAAGGAAAGGACCCTTTATAAGGAGCCAGGTCAAGTACCCACAGAGCCAAAAACAATAGTGCTTTTAAGCGAGTCTACCCAGGCCGAAGTGCTTACTCTTTATGTAAACTCCAACGGCCTGCTCAAAATGCATAGAACATATACGCAAAGCTGCGGAAGCGGGACAGATCACAAAATGAAAGTGTCCGAGTACAGGACAGGAAATGCCATACCCCCCGATGCAAAGATCCTGAAAGACGTTAAACAGGTGACCGGCTGGCACTACAAAGTCGCAGTTGATGCCCAGGGCATCATTTATTCTTATATAGTAAATGACATCACCGGCCAGAGCCCTATAGCTCAAGGCGGAGGAACAATAATCTACTAGTGATCTCACGCTAATAAGAAGGGCATCCTTATCAGATGCCCTTTTTGTTGCACCCGGACGCTCCAAATGTTATTATTTCTTTATGAACTACAAAGGTCTCATCGACAAATACAGGCATCATCTTCCCGTCACGGACAAAACGCCGGTTATTTCTTTTTTTGAAGGCAACACTCCCCTGCTTTACGCGAAAAGACTCAGTGAAAAAACCGGGCTCAAAGTTTATTTAAAGTACGAGGGCGCAAACCCCACAGGGTCTTTTAAGGACCGCGGAATGACGATGGCGGTAAGCAAAGCCCTGGAAAAGGGTTTTAAGGCGGTTGCCTGCGCCTCAACAGGGAACACTTCGGCATCCGCGGCCGCCTACAGCGCAAAAGCCGGGCTGGACTGTATCGTGGTAATCCCTGGAGGAAAGATAGCGCTGGGCAAACTTGCTCAGGCCCTGATGCACGGGGCAAAGGTCTTTGCCATTGACGGCAATTTTGACAGAGCTCTAGAAGTGATCAGGGAGCTGTGCTCAAACTACCCGATTGAATTGGTCAACTCTATCAACCCTTACAGGATAGAAGGGCAAAAGACGGCCGCTTTTGAGATCTGCGATTTTCTCGGCTCTGCACCAGACTATCAGTGCATGCCGGTCGGGAACGCCGGCAACATCACCGCCTACTGGAAAGGCTATAAGGAATACAGGGATAGAGGAAAAATAAAGGCTCTGCCAAAGATGCTTGGATTTCAGGCGGAGGGATCTGCCCCGATAGTGCTGGGACATCCGGTGGAAAAACCCGAGACCGTGGCCACCGCGATCAGGATCGGCAATCCTGCCAGTTGGGACAGCGCGGTTAATGCGGCAAAAGAATCCGAAGGTTCTATCAGAATAGTGACCGATGAAGAGATACTGGATGCTTATAAACTTGTGGCATCGACCGAGGGAGTTTTTTGTGAGCCGGCTTCTGCCGCCTCCATAGCAGGTCTTTTGCGGTACGGCAAAGATATCCCGAAAGGCGCAACAGTTGCCTGTATACTTACCGGGCACGGTTTGAAAGACCCCGATAACGCTGTTAAAAAGGGCAGCGCCCTCATAAAAGCGCCTGCCAGCGCCAAAGAGATCGCAAAACTGCTGGGATACTGATGCCTGTTGTTTCTATAGTACGCTGCAATTCCTATATAGAAGCAGAGATCGAAAGGTCCGTAAAAGAAGCCGTTGACCTTATAGGGGGCATCTCTTCCTTTGTCAGGCCCGGCCAAAAAGTGCTCCTTAAGGTTAATGCGCTGATGGCAAGCGCGCCCGAAACCGCCTGCCCCACCCACCCCGCCGTGGTAAGTGCCGCGGCAAAATTCGTTCTGGACCTCGGAGCCGTACCCGTGATCGGCGACAGCCCGGGAGGATCAAAGACCGTTTTTGGTCATGTTTTCGAAACCTGCGGCTACAATAAAGTTGCTAAGGACCTCAATATAAAGACCCAGGACCTGAAAAAACTGCCCGTTAAGCAGGTCAATATTAAGCTCAGGAAGAAAACGATCAGCGTTCCGGTGGCAGACCTTTACGGAAGTTTTGACTCGGTCATCAATCTGCCCAAGTTCAAAACTCATATCCTGACCGTTACTACCGGAGCCGTAAAGAACATGTTCGGCTCGGTGCCCGGCTTCTACAAATCAAGGCTGCACTTTATCGCGCCCGGGATCGATGATTTTTCTTCCGTACTGCTGGAAGTATATAGGAACTCTCTGCCCTCCCTGACCATAATGGACGCGGTAGAATCCATGGAGGGCAACGGCCCCTCCGGGGGAAGAGCAGTAAAGACGGGAACCGTCTTTGCCTCTGACAGCGGCCTTGCGCTTGACATCGTATCTGCCCGCTGTGCGGGCTTCGAGCCTGCTGAACTTCCGGTGCTTGAGGCCGCAAAAAGAGCCGGTCTTGACACTGAGATCTCCGGTATCAGGACCGTCGGGATACAAATTACAAAAGGTCTCTTTGGCAGGTTCAAAAAGCCCGTCAGTGTTTACAGGCTTACAAAAAGGGTCCCTGCCGTGCTGATAGACGGGTTCGGCTTTATACTTAGGAGCATCAAGAACCTGCCGCAGATCGATAAAAAGAAGTGTATCGCCTGCCAGACCTGCGCCGTCAGCTGTCCGGCCGGATGCATCACTATTGTAAAAGACGCCAGATATGATATAAACTATAACAAATGCGTGGCGTGCTTCTGCTGCCACGAACTGTGTCCGGAAAAGGCCGTCAAGATAAAAAAGAGCCTGCTGGCCCGCGTTTTGTCGTTATGAACCAGGAAAAGCTAGACATAGTTATAACGTCCAACAGCCCGGGGGAGTTATACTCCTTTGTTCGGCCCTGCGTAAAAAGCATCAAAGCACTGCTTCCCTCAGCCAGGATAATCCTTGTCATAATGCCCTGTCAGTATGCCAGCGGCAGGGAAATAGAGGTGGCAAGAAGTTTTGAGGGAGTCTACGAGATCATTTTCCCTGAAGAGTTCAGGGCTTGGATGTTCAAGAACAAGCCCCCCAAAGGCATTACTTTTGCACAAAAAGGAGTACTGTTATATCTGGGAGGGGATCTGTTCCAGGCGGGACTGCTTGCAAAAAGACTCGGCTACAGGGCCGCTGCCTACATCAACGACAGGTTCGGCTGGAACAAGCTCTTTTCCAGATTTTTTGTCGCCGATGACAGGATGGCTGCAAAAGCCGCAAGAAAAAGGATATCAAAAAGCAAAGTAAGAGTGGTCGGAGATCTGATGGCGGACGGGCAAAGAGAAGAGGTCTCAAAAGAAAAATGGGGGCTTGATCCAAACAGGCCGGTCGTAACTTTTATGCCGGGCAGCCGGAGCGCGCACGCAAAGCATATGGCGCCGTTCTTTGTAAGGACGGCGGAATTGATGAAAGAAAAATGCGAAGCGCAGTTCGTCCTGGGACTATCCCCCTATATCAACCTTGCCTCTCTGGAAAAACACCTTAAGACAGTACCTGACAGCATGATAAAAGAAGGTCTGGGCTCTTCAGCCAGGCTCTCAGTCGAGAACGGTCAAAACTACCTCATTTCTCAAGCCGGGTCCAGGCTGCTGATAATGGACCGGGCCCCTTATGAGGCTATGGGAGTTAGCGATCTTATCCTGACCATTCCGGGGACCAACACAGCGGAGGCCGCCTCGATGGGCAGGCCTATGCTGGTACTGCTTCCGCTTAACAAAACCGAGGTGTTGATCTTTGACGGCCTGGTCGGAATTGCCGGGAACCTGCCTTTCGTAGGAGGAGGAATAAAAAAACTGACCGCCTATGTGCTCAACAGGCTTGTCAAATACACCGCCCTGCCAAATATCAAGGCGGGGAGTTTTGTGGTGCCGGAATTAAGGGGCAGATTGACCCCCGCACAAACAGCCGATAAAGCGCTCGGACTGCTTCAAGACAAAGCGCTTCTGGAGAGGACCTCAACAGCGCTGAGGGCCGTCATGGGAAAACCGGGGGCTTCAAAAAGAATAGCCGAGGAAGTCTCCCATATGCTGAATATGTCCGGCGGTCCAAATTTGTTATAATGATACGCATATGAAACTCTTGGCCCGCCTTCTTTCATATGTCCGGCCGTACACGGGACAGCTGTTCCTTGCCTTTATCTGCATGATCTTCTTTTCCCTTTGCAACATGGCCGTCATCCCCCTGGTAAGCCAGGTCTCCAAAGCGGTCTCCGACAGGAACTTCCCTTTTTTGAACTCTCTCATAGGCGCAGTGGTCCTTGTATTTTTTGTAAAGGGCATCTTCCAGTACGGGCAGGCGTATCTGTCCTCTTTTATCGGCCAGAGGGTGGTAACCGACCTGCGGGTCAAGATCTTTGGCCATCTGCAGGACCTGTCGCTGAGCTTTTACAGCAGGTGGAAGACCGGGGAGGTGATGTCCAGGGTGATAAACGACATCTCCATGATACAGAACGCCATCGTGGTCAGCGCCACCGAGATCCTGCCGCAGCTTTTGACGCTCGTCGGGGTCCTGAGCTATCTCTTTTATCTTAACTGGCAGCTTACTCTCATGGCCCTGCTGACCGTGCCGGTCTTTGTGCTTACCATCTCAAAGTTCGGTCAGCAGATGAGGGAGATAGGACGCAACGCCCAGAAGAAGATAGCCGACATTTCTTCCATTCTGCAGGAGACCATCTCGGGAGCAAGGATCGTCAAATCGTTCACCATGGAAAAGCACGAGGTAAGGCGCTTTGCCCGCGAGAGCGAACACAGCTTTGGCTGGTCCATGAAAGAGGCCCAGATAGACGCCACTCAAAAACCTCTTATCGCTTTTCTGCAGGTGCTTGCGGTTGTAGCGGTCATCTGGTACGGCTGTTTTCAGGTGGTGGCCGGAACAATGGCCTCTCAGGACCTGATAGCGTTTTTTGCCGGCGCCGTCCTTTTGATAGACCCCGTCATTGTCATCTCAAAGATCAATATCACCATGCAGAGAGCTCTGGCATCTGCCGAAAGAGTATTTGAACTCATAGACATAGTGCCGGAAATAAAAGATGCCAAAAACGCAAAGGACATGGGCAGGATAACGGGAGATGTGGAGTTCAAGAATGTAAGTTTTTGCTATGATAAAGGGCCCGAAGTGCTCAAGAACATTGATCTGGGCGTCAAAGCGGGCTCCAGCCTTGCGATAGTGGGGCCTTCCGGTTCCGGTAAGACCAGTTTTGTCAACCTGGTGCTGAGATTCTATGATCCTTTATCTGGCACAGTGATGGTGGACGGGATCGATATAAAGACGGTCAAACTGGCCTCGCTTCGCGATCAGATGGCCGTGGTCCCTCAGGAAACGCTTCTTTTTACAGCAACGATAAAGGAGAACATAATTTACGGGACGCCCGGCGCAAAGCTTGAAGCTGTGATCAGCGCGGCAAAGGCGGCCAATGCCCATGATTTTATTATGGCGCTCAAGGACGGCTATGATTCTCATGTGGGGGAAAGAGGCATGGCCCTTTCGGGAGGGCAAAGGCAGAGGATAGCGATCGCCAGAGCCATACTGCGCGACCCAAGGATCCTTATACTTGACGAAGCGACTTCCTCCCTGGACACGGAATCCGAGCGCCTTATTCAGGACGCGATGTCCCGCCTTATGAAAGGCAGGACGACTTTCATCATAGCGCACAGGCTATCGACCATACAGAACGCGGACAGGATCATCGTGCTCAAAGAAGGTTCCGTTATCGAGGACGGCACACACGAAAGCCTGATGGCAGGCGGCGGCTTCTATAAGAACCTCTACGAGTTGCAGTTCAGCAGTCAACAATGAAAATACTATTTCTTTCCAACGGGCACGGCGAGGACCTTATAGCCGCAAGGCTGATAAAGGAAATGCCGCAGCAAGAGATCGCGGCGCTGCCTATAGTGGGCGCGGGGCTTCCCTACGAAGAACTGGGGATCCGCATACTTGGCCCAAGAAAATCCCTGCCAAGCGGAGGTTTTATTTACCAGAGTTTTTCAAATATGATCAGGGATATAGCTTCAGGACTTGGCAAGAACACTCTGGACCAGATACGCGTCCTTAGGCAGCAGAAGGCGGAATTTGACCTTGCGGTCTGCGTTGGGGATATCGTTCCCGTCATCGGAGCGCTGTTTTCCGGTCTTTCCTTTACGTTCATGGGCAGCGCCAAATCCGATCATTATGATTACAGCTATACTCCCTGGGAAAAATTCATTCTAAAGAGATACTGTCTTATGAGCTACCTTAGAGACCAGAAAACTGCTGATAATTTTGCAAAAGCAGGCATAAGGTCCGCTTATCTTGGAAATCCCATGATGGATTGCTTCGAAGTGACAGGTGAGGATTTTGGCCTGGACAAAGAAACCCGCATTGTGGGAATACTGCCGGGCAGCAGACAGGACGCTAAATTGAACCTCGAAGACATACTGGCCGCGGCAAAAGAATTGGACAAGCTCGCAGAACGACAAAACATCAAGATCGCATATTTAGTATCAGTTGCCCCAACCCTTGACATGACCGAGCTAAAGACGGCCCTGAGCAGACTTGTCCCAAGCGCAGTCGAGGGAGTTGAAGGACCGGGACTTAAACTGATCTGTACACCAAAATTCGGCGATATTCTTAACCGCTCGGACATAATAATAGGCCTTGCCGGCACCGCCAGCGAACAGGCGGCCGGAATGGGAAAGCCTATTGTGGCTTTTGCCGGAAGAGGCGTTCAATACACGGCTTCCTTTGCCAAAAGGCAGACCCAGCTGCTGGGAGAAGCCCTGTCGGTAGTAAAAAGGGACCCTTCTGCGGTAGCCGGCGAGGTATTGTCCATACTGACCGACACAAAGCGTCATCAAAGAATGTCTGAGGTTGGAAGGTCAAGGGTCAGCGGAAGAGGCTCCAGCAAAAGAATTGCCGAAAGCATACTATCTCTTGCCGGGGCCCGTCCCAAATGAGGCTGGCATATGACCTTCTGGACCCGTTGGAATATAGCGGATCGGCTCTGATCCTTGCTCTGACAGGCTGCTATCCAAAAGTTCATCAGTCAGTGTTCGTTCAGGGAAGGAAGAACAGAAAAAAGATAGAGACCCTTCCGGGCGCCTTATTTGAACCGGACAGAGAGGCAAAAAGCGATTTCCCCTGGCTGAGAAAAGAGGCCGGACTTGCCTTCAAACTGGCGGAAGAACGGACAGACATACTGCTCTGTCCCGGGCCCCGTCTTACCTTGAGACAACCGTGCAAGACCGCGGTCCTTATACCTGACCTCGACCACATGATCTTTCCGGAGCACGGAATAAGAGGCTTAGAGAACCGCATCAGATGGTCCATCCAGAAGACCGCCGTAAAAAAATCCAACCGGATCCTCACCTATTCTTCTTTTTGCGCTAACCACATCTCAAGGCTCCTTGGAGTTGCTCCCTCAAGGATAGCCAAGATACCTGCCGCTGCGGACGGCAAAATGGCCCCTGTTTATGACAGGGACCTGATCGAAAGAACAAAAAAAGAGAACGGGATCAGCGGAGCGTACCTTATCTTTGCGGGCGGGTCGTCAAAAAAGAAGAATTTGAACGACCTGGCAGAAATACTGAAGCTTTTTCCCGATCTGCCTCGTCTGGTCGTTTCGGCAGAAGTGGACGAAGAACTAAAACGCCTGCTTGCCGGCGCCAGGCTTATCTTTACCGGCTTTAAGAACAGGACAGAGTTGGCCGCCCTGTATTCAGGCGCGATCGCCTATGTGACGGCTTCCAGTTATGAAGGCTTTCCCTGGGGGGCTTTTGAAGCAATGTGCTGCGGAACTCCTTCGGTCGCGTATGACAATTCCTCTTTCGGGGAAATACTGGGAGGCTCCTGCCTTCTGGCCGAGAATTCATCAAAGTCCTCGCTGGCAGCGGCAATAAAAAAGATCTGCAGGGACGGGCAACTAAGGCTAAAACTGCAGGCGCTTTCGCTGGAAAGGGCCAGGGCTTTTTCGCCCGAACAAGCCGCCAAAGAGGCGATGGAGGTGTTTTCTTCCATCCATAAGGAAAGTTATTTTCCGGATGAAAAATAAGACGAACATAAAAGCTCTGATAGAAGGGTCTTCTCTGCTGGAAAAAAGCTCTGAAGCCGGGCAGTATACTAAAAATCTGATCGAGGGTCTGGGCTTTCTTGAAAAAAAAGATCTTTTCTATGTCCGCTATCCGCTATCCTGCCTCTTCAGGAAAAGCCTGCTCAAGCTGAAACAGCATAACATTAAGCCCAAAAGAACATTTTTGCCGGGGGGCCTTGATCTCTATCACGACGCCTCGATGTCCTTTGCCATGAACAGCACTAAACCAATAAAGCGCATCTCCACCCTGAGAGGCTTGACGGTTCTATCCTCGGAAGGCCTGACAGATGAACATTTAAGAAGCATAAAGCGCGCACATCTAATGGCGTTGCTCCCACTTCAAGACGCTGTAATAGTAAGTTCAGAAAGAGACAGGCAGATCCTCCAGCAGGAATTCAACGAGCCCCATTCAAAGATAAGGCTGATCGAACAGGGGATCGAGCCTTATTTTGCTCCGGCTAATTCCTACGAGATCTCGCTCATCAAGGCCAGGTATTCTATCGCCGGAAGATACATCCTGTTTTGCGGCGACCTTGACGAAAAGAACAACATAAAGAGGCTGCTGGAAGCCTACAGCGCTCTAAAATATGAGTCCCCTCCCCTGCTGGTCCTTGCGGGAGAGACGGGCTATCTTATGGAAAGCCTTTCACGGTCGCTATCATTGCTGGGGATCGAAAGAACGGTAAAACAGCTTAAACAGGTCAAAAGAAAAGAACTGCCGGCGCTGCTTTCCGGAGCCGACTTTCTTGTCTGCCCGGCCGTTGATGCCGGTTTTGCCCTGCCTGTGCTGGAGGCCCTTTCCTGCGGCTGCCCGGTCGTTGCATCACGGGACACTGCCGCAGAAGAAACGGCGCTGGACTGCTGTGTGTCTGTGCCGGCAAACGACCCTGAAAAGCTTGCAGATGCCATCCGGGCCCTTATGTCGGATGAAAAATTGAGGACCTCTCTTTCCCAAAAAGGGCTTTTGCGCGCAAAAGAGTTCTCTGTCACAAAAATGGCGTCAAAAACCTTACAATTGTACAGGGAGGTCTTAGAAAGGTGAAACTGCTGATACTTGCCAGGATGACATCGGCTTTTTCCGGCAACACCGTTAATGTAAAACCAATAGGCGGCAGCGAATCCGCCCTTTTTTATCTCTGCAGGGAACTGGCGGCGCTTGGGCACGAAATAGAGATCTTTAACAACTGCGGCAAAGAAGCAGGCATTTACGAAGGGGTAAGATACGAACAGTTCACCACGCTTGCGGACCTTGTTAGACGCTCAAAAGAGAAGGAATACGATATCTTCATTTCCTTCCGCGATCTTCCGGCCTTCCTTTTCCCTATAAAAGCAAAAAAGAGGATCTGGTGGGGACATGATGATTTTTCCAATGTCTGGAATTACAGCGACCTTCGCGCTCCTTTGGGAAAAGCCTTCCTTAAGTTGGCCGGTTTTTTGACGGACCGCTTCTGCGACAGGCTGTTCGTTGTAAGCAAGTGGCTGGAACAGCTCTGCACGGACCTTCTGGGACTTGACGACAGCAAGATCTATGTCACAAAGAACGGGGTATATTTGCCATACTTTAACAACCCCGAACCTGAAGGTTCGGCTCCAATTATTCCCGGAGCCGACTCTTTAGAGTCGGGACGGGATCCAAACCGTTTAGTCTACACCTCCGTCCCCGCAAGGGGGCTCGATATCCTTCTTGACATTTTTCCGAGGATAAGGAAAAGCGTTCCCGAAGCCACCCTGCATGTCTACTGCGGCTGGGACCTTGGAATGCTAAAAGAAGAGGATAAGAAACTGGCTCAGACACTGTATGACAGGACAAACCAGCCGGGAGTCGTTAGGGAAGGAACAAAGAAGCACTCGGACCTTGCAAAGGACCTGCTCAAGTCATCATTGATGTTATACCCCAGCCATCCCGTACCCCGAGCGGGTTTCTTTGCGGAAACTTCATGCATTGCCGCGCTTGAGGCACAAGCCGCGCTCTGCCCGGTGATCGCTTCAAAAAGAGGCGCGCTTGCCGAAAGCATTGTTGATAAGAGGACCGGCCTTCTTATCGAGGGCGATCCTTACAGTGCGGCTTTCAAAGACAGGTTCGTCGCCGAGACGGTTGAATTGCTCAAGGACCCCGAAAGACTATCCGGAATGAGGGTATCAGCAAAAGAGTATATCCGCGACAATTATTCCTGGGAGCTTATTGCAAAAGAATGGACACTGGAGTTTGAAAGGATGCTTAAGTGAAAAAAAAGCTGTTCGCCACCGGCATGGGGGGATGCGTGGGGCACTACCTTTTTGACGAATTTGCCAAAAGGGGCGACCTTGACCTGACTTTTCTGCTGCGAAGCCCTCAAAAGGTCAAATACAGCCTCAACGGCATAGATGTGATACAAGACGACCTTAAGAACATAGAAAAATACGCTTCCAAACTAAAAGAAGCCGACCTTGTCGTTCACCTTCTTGCCGACTGGGGCACAGAGCTGGGCAATTACGATCAGACAAAAGCGCTTTTAGGATATCTTGATCCCTCAAAGGTTAAAAAGATAATATATTTTTCGACAGCCAGCATCCTGGGCCGGGACAACAGGCCGGACAAGGAGGCTCTTTTATGCGGCACGCCATACATAAGAGGCAAGTATAAGATGCACGAAGAGCTTAGTTGTTCTCCGCTCAGAGAAAAGATCATCACTCTATATCCTACCTGGGTGCTCGGAGGGGACCATTTACACCCCTATTCACACGCTTATCTTGCTCTTAGGAACTCCATGACTTGGCTAAAACTGCTGTCCTTTTTTGACCTTGACCTTAGGTTCCACTTTATCCACGCAAAAGATATAGCCGGGGTAACACAACATCTTCTGTTCAACGAGACCGGAGAAAATGAGTTCGTCCTGGGAACAAAAGAAATCACCGTCGGAAAGCTTTTGGAAGGCTTTGCCGCCGCCTCAGGGTTCAGGCCTCCGTTTCGGATAAAGCTGGGATCAGGAATTGCAAAAGTACTAGACGCTGTCTTTGGCGGCAGGCTTGCCCCCTGGGACAGGCACTGCTTAAAGACCTATCATCAGAATTACCGGACAGTGGAGCCCTCATCCTTTGGCCTTGAGACCTCATTCCCGTCCATAGAGAGCATAGTTAAAGACCTGCTGAAAAGTTAGTGCTGCCGCCGATCAGATCTTCTTTATCTCAAAATTCCTGCTGTCGGGGTTGTTGAGCCAGGAGGAGATAGTGTGCCCGTTCTTATCTTTTTCCGTTACAAGAGCAGTTCTTGCCGCGGTATCAAAGACCTCTTTAAGGGCGGGATCGCACAAAGACCAGTCAATGTCCGGGGCAAACGGCGAGATCCCCGCTTCACAGCCCGGGCTCCAGGTCCCGGAACATTGATATTCTATCTGAGAGTCTTCGGGAAATACATTCCCGTGGGCAAACCCTACAGGGACCCAGATCCATTCTGCGCAGGGATCCTCCGGTTGAGAAGGTATGTCATAGGCTATTATCTTGCCGAAAGTCTTTGACGCCTTCCTGATGTCCAAAACCAGATCTATCATCCTGCCCCTTACGGTGCGCACCAGTTTTCCCATGTACGGATTCCACTGGAAGTGGAGCCCTCTTATAGTGTTCTTGCGGGAAAAGCTCTCATTGGCCTGCAAAAACTGCACATCCTTAAAAAAGCTCAGTTTTGGATCGTTCTTAATATCATTTGCATTAAAGATCTCGGCAAAATAACCGCGGTGATCTGTAAAACGCGCGAATTTGATCACCTTTACATCTTCTATTGCCAGGCTTTTGACTTCAAGTATCTTCATAATGACCCTGTTTTAGGGCTCCGTGCTATAATTATACCATTACTGGATCTTCCAAATGACAGATATCAGCGTTGTAATACCCACATTTAACAGAAAAGACATCCTTAAGAGAACTCTGGAGGCTTTGCTGGACCAGACATATCCAAAAGACAAATACGAGATCATAGTAGTGGATGACGGGTCCAGTGAAGATATAAAGAGGATGGTAGAGGATCTGCGCGCTGGCAGGGGTAAGGACCGGTTTGAAACCGGTCCCAACATCACCTATCTCCGCCAAGCAAGCGATAAAAAAGGCCCTGCCGCCGCCAATAACCTGGGGATCAACAAGGCATCTGGAAAATATATCCTATTGCTCAATAATGATGTGATCGCGGACCGCCGTTTGATAGAGGAACATATGATGTCGCATGTAAGGGCGGAAAATCATTCGCCCCAACAAGGCCTCATCGTCCAGGGCCGCGTTATCAACACCTCCAGCCTTGAAGACCTAAAACAGGAACACAAGGGCTATTCCGGAGGCTACAGCAATATCTCTTTCGGGTATTTTACCACCTGGAACCTATCCGTAAAAAAGGATATTCTCATAAAAGCCGGATTGTTTGACGAAGACTTCAGGCATCTCTGCTGGGAGGATGTGGAGTTCGGCTTTAGGCTGCGAAAGATGAAAGTTAAACAGGTCAACAACAAAAACGCCTTTGGATATCACTTTAAGCACGAGTTCTTTGTCAGGGACATTGGAAAGGTAAAAGAAAAATCGCTCAACATGGGCGGCAACGCTATGATCTATTACAGAAAGCACCCCTGTCTTGAGGTAAAGATCTCAACGGAGTCCTTCTGGCTCCCTATGGCCATTCACGGGATTCTCTCCTTTTTTGTCAGAGCGGCAGGCAGCAAAAGGCTTTACGGTCTAATGAAGGGACTGGAGGATAATAAGAACTACAGGCTGCTTGCTTTTGTTGTGGGTTTGTCCGGCAAATACTGGTACTGGAGCGGAGTAAAAAAGGCGCTTGCTTTAAAAAGAACCCCTGAAGCATGAAATTATCTATCTGCATAGTAAGCTGGAATGTTGCCGAATTGCTCGAAAAATGCCTTGTATCCATAAAAAAACATCCTCCTAAATGCGCTTTTGAGATCATTGTAGTGGACAACGCCTCTAAAGATATGTCACCCGATGTCGTCGGCCTGTTCCCTGAGGCAAAACTGATACAAAACACAAAGAACCTCGGGTTTTCTGCAGCCAACAATCAGGCAATAAAAGAAAGCTGCGGAGAATATGTTCTTTTTCTTAATCCGGACACAGAGGCAGCACCCGGAGCGCTGGACGAACTGGTCTCGTTCCTGGACGGCCAAAGCAAAGCTGCGGCCGTAGCCCCAAAGCTCCTTAACCCGGACAAAAGCCTGCAGCGGTCCTGCATGGGGTTCCCCACCCTGGGGGCTATGGCAATGAGACAGCTGTTCATCGAACAGCTCTGGAGAGGCAACCCTTACACAAAAAAATATCTGATGACAGACCTGGATTATGACAGGTCCTCGGAAGTGGACCAGCCCATGGGCGCCTGTCTTATGGTCAGAAAGAATGTCCTTGAGCAGGTAGGCACCTTTGACGAGCGCAGCTTCATGTTCTTTGACGAAGTCGATCTCTGTTACAGGATAAAAAAGGCGGGACTAAAAATATTCTTTACCCCGGAGGCGCAGGTGATCCACCACGGGGGAAGCTCAATAAAAAAATGGGGGGTCCTTAACCTTGGCAGGCACTGGAGCCGCAGCAGGAACCTCTATTTTAAAAAACATCACGGCACGGCGGCCCTGGCAGCGCTTTACTTTTTTGATCTTTTAAGAGCGCTCATTTTTTTGACCGTCGGCGCGGCAATAATTACTGCAGCAAAGACCGCTATCGATATCCACTGGGAAGCGGTAAGACCAAGATAATGGTTTGAATAATCCCTGACAAATTCATTAAGGAAACGATAAACACAATAAAGTCCGGCTCCCCATATCAGTACCTGCCCATCGTATTTTTTTCTGTCATATATTGATATCAGGACAAGGAACAGCACAAGACCGGCTAAAGAGGAATACAACTGAGTGGGATGGACAAAGAGCTCCTCACCCGGAAAGCGCACAGCCCAAGGAAGGCTGCATTCAACCCCCGAACAACAGCCCCTCAAAAAGCACCCTATCCTGCCTATGGAATATCCTATGGCGGCCGATAACGAAGCTATGTCAAGACACTTAAGCGCGGAAAGCCGGTGCTTGTTCGCAGAATAAAAAAGCGCTGCTGCGGCAAAGATCAGACCGCCGTAAAACACCATTCCTCCTTCCCAGAAGGCCAGGACCCTCAGAGGGGCGCTCGTAAACTCATCCGGAAATCCGATCACATAAAAAAGCCTTGCTCCGATAATGCTTGCCAGCATCACTTGAACACAGATGTCCAGAACGGTATCAACTGATATGCCTTCTTTTTTGGCGCGCTGCAAGGCTACAAGGATCCCCGCGGCAAATGCAATAGCCACCATAAAACCCCAGGAATACACCATAACCGGGCCAACAGCAAAAAGAACCGGATGCATTACTGACTTACCCGCGCATGTTTTTGCATGCTCTTTCCTATGATATAAGCCGCGACTATCGTGGCCACGCCCAGATTTATACAGACATCCGCAAGATTGAAAACAGGAAAGAACCTGAAATCTATCATGTCAACCACAAATCCCCTGAAGACCCTGTCAATAATATTGCCCGCGCTCCCGGAGAGCACAAGGATAAGTCCAACCCTGTAATAGACCTTTTCCTGAGGAATCCGCCTCATCGCATACAGGAGGAACAGCGCCGCTAAAGCCGCTGCCCCTATCAGCAGAGCATTGCTTCCCTGGAACATCCCGAAAGCAGCTCCCGTATTCCTTACATAGGTGAGATGAAGAATATTTTGCACAAGGGGAAAGCTCTGGCCGGGCTTCATTAGTGCCAGAACAAGGGCTTTTGCGGTCTGATCGGCAAGGATCGCCAGCGCCGCAATAAGATAATACGGCCTCATCATCTATTGACCGCGGCATTGACAAATTCAACCAGCTGAGCTATGTAGGCGCCGAGTATTGGGACCTGAACGAATGATTTTAAAAGGTTTATCAGTATAAAAACCACAAGAGCGAAAACAGCGGTCATTCCCACCGCTGTTCCAAGACCTCTGGCGGTCCCGGCAAGAAAATTCATCCAGAAAAGCTTCCAAGGCCGGTTAAGAAGTTCAACATATCCGGCAAAATTAGCTTTTTCCAACTGTCTTGCCACCCTATCCATAATTTTGTCTTCCATGTTCAGTACCTGTAGTGTTCCGGCTTAAAAGGGCCTTCTACCGGGACCCCTATGTAGTCGGCCTGTTCCTTGGACATCCTGGTCATTTTTACGCCGATCTTTTCCAGATGCAGGCGGGCAACCTCTTCGTCAAGCCTTTTTGGAAGCCTGTAGACCCCGACTTTGTATTTACCCCTGTTCTTCCACAGGTCTATCTGCGCCAGCACCTGGTTGGTGAAAGAGTTGGACATGACAAAGGAAGGATGCCCCGTGGCGCATCCCAGGTTTACCAACCTTCCTTCAGCAAGCAGAAAGAGCTCTTTGCCGTCAGGAAAAATGTATTTGTCCACCTGAGGCTTGATGTTGACCTTCTTGATGCCCTTATATGCTTCCAGTTCTGCCACCTGTATCTCGTGGTCAAAATGCCCGATATTGCAGATGATGGCCTGGTCCTTCATTCTTTTCATGTGCTCTATGGTTATCACATCGCGGTTGCCCGTGGCCGTAACATAGATATCCGCTGTCCCCAGGGTATCTTCCACCGTCGTAACCTCATATCCTTCCATTGCAGCCTGCAGAGCGCAGATAGGATCGATCTCCGTCACTATTACCCTTGCGCCAAGGCCTCGTAGGGACTGGCAGGAGCCCTTACCGACATCCCCGTAGCCGCATATAACAGCCACCTTTCCGGCAAACATCACATCCATAGCCCTCTTTAGGCCGTCTCCGAGAGACTCCCTGCATCCGTATAGATTATCGAATTTCGATTTGGTCACCGAATCGTTGACATTTATTGACGGGACCAGCAGTTCTCCTTTTTCAAGCATCTGATAAAGCCTGTGTACTCCTGTGGTGGTTTCCTCGGATACTCCGACCCATTCTTTTACTGCGCCGGACCATTTACCGGGAGATGAGCTTTGAATGCGTTTCAGCGCTTTTTTCAGCTCTGCCTCATCCTCGCTTGACGATGGCATATCAAGAATGGAGGGGTCTTTTTCTGCGGCATAGCCTTTGTGCATCATAAGGTTGGCATCTCCGCCGTCATCCACTATAAGCTGCGGCCCCTTGCCCCCGGGAAAAGTAAGGGCCTGTTCGGTACACCACCAGAAGTCTTCCAGGGTCTCCCCCTTCCAGGCAAAGACAGGCACGCCGTTCTTTGCTATAACAGCGGCCGCGTGGTCCTGTGTAGAGTAGATGTTACAGCTTGCCCATCTTACATCCGCGCCGAGAGCCGTAAGGGTCTCTATCAGAACGGCTGTCTGGATGGTCATGTGCAGCGAACCCATAATGCGCACGCCCTTGAGCGGTTTTTTGGGCGCGTATTCCTGCCGGATAGACATCAGACCGGGCATTTCGTGCTCTGCTATTTCAACCTCCCGCCTTCCAAAATCCGCCAGGCCAATGTCTTTTATCTTGTAATCCGCCATTTTCCCTCCTCTTATTTTACGGCTTCCTGGCACCTTAAGCAGATGCCGCCTTCTCCTACCCCGTTTACATAGCGCCAGCACCTCTGGCATTTTTTGCTCTGAGTCGGGACCGCAGACACAGAAAAGCTTTCTCCCTCCCGAAGCGATACCGAAGAAACCAGGAATATGTCGGCAAGCTCCATCTCAACTTCTCTCAGCGGCCGCAGGTCTTTTTCCGCTCCGCTTACCATTATATCGCATTGAAGGAACTGGCTGACTTTTTTCTGAGCCCTCAGTTCTTCCACTTCCTTATAAGCCTTTGCACGCACCTCAAGAACCTTTTCCCATCTTTCTTCAAGTGCCGTATCAAGCCAGCCCGGCTCAACCTCCGGAAAGACCTGGTCTGTGCCGTCTTTGCCGCGGGCAAGAAGAAGGTCCTGCGCGGTAAAACCAAGTATCGGGGACATCATGGACACCATGGAATCCAGGATCTTTTCCATAACATACTGACAGGAGATCCTTCTCTTGGAATCCCTGCTGTCGCAATAGAGCCGGTCCTTTACAATGTCAAGATAAAAGGTCGACAGGTCACTGACGCAGTAATCATAGAGAGTATGGTAAACGATGTGGAGCTCAAATTCCTCGTAGGCCTTCTCCACTCTCTTTATGACCTGTGCAAGACGCAACAAAGCGTATCTGTCCAGTTGGGTCAGTTCTACTTTGTCTGATACCGGATGAGGCGGAAGGTTGCTCAAAAGGAACCTGCAGGTGTTCCTTATCTTTTTAAAGCCTTCGTTTATCTGTCTTAGAATGTTCTTTGAAACGGCCATGTCATTGCGGAAATCGGTCGAGGCCACCCACAGGCGCAGAACATCCGCGCCGTACTCATCTACCACTTTTTGGGGGTCGACCACATTGCCCAGAGATTTGCTCATCTTTTTGCCTTTTTCGTCTATCGTAAATCCGTGGGTTAGGACGGATCTAAAGGCGGCTTCCTTAAAACCTGCCACCGAGGTAAGTATCGAGGTCTGGAACCAGCCTCTGTGCTGGTCTGAGCCCTCCAGATACAGGTCAGCAGGCCAGGAAAGCTCTTTTGAACCCTTTAGCACGGAATAATGTGAGGACCCTGATTCCAGCCAAACATCCATAATGTCGGTTTCCTTTGTGAACTCTTGGCCGCCGCATTTTTCGCATTTGGTCCCTTTGGGAAGGATCTCTTCGGGGCTTTTATCGAACCAGGCATCGCTACCCAGCTTCTTCATCAGTTCTGCCGCGGCTTTGTTAAAAGCTCCTTTAAAGTTCGGGGAGCCGCAGCCCTTGCAATAAAAGGCCGGTATCGGAATGCCCCAGGATCTCTGCCTTGAGATACACCAATCCGGGCGGGATTCCACCATTGCCCTTATCCTGTTCTGCCCCCAGCCGGGGATCCAGGTGATCTTTTTTATCTGCTCAAGCACGCGGTCCCTTAAGCGGTCGTGGTCGACAGCGATGAACCACTGTTCGGTGGCGCGGAAGATGACAGGCTTTTTGCATCTCCAGCAGTGCGGATACGGGTGTTTTAGCGTTTCATTCCCAAGCAAAGCGCCTCTTTCACTAAGCAGGTCTATTATCGGCTGGTTTGCTTTCCAAACACTGACCCCGGTAAATTGAGGGACTTCTTCGGTAAAGCGCCCCTTTTCGTCAACCGGCATAATAATAGGAAGTTTGTATTTGAGCCCCACCTTGTAGTCTTCGTCCCCGTGCCCTGGAGCTATATGGACGCAGCCTGTGCCTGTTTCAAGGGTAACGAACTGGTCAAGGACCACTTTTGAATCCCTGTCAATGAACGGATGCCGGCAGACGATCCCTTCCAACTCCGAGCCTTTGTACTTTTTGACAACTTCATAACTGCTCCAACCCATCTTTTTGGCAGCGGACTCAAGCAGCTGCGATGCCACTATAAAATTGCTGCCGCCGGTCCTGATCTCGCTGTATTCGTACTCCGGGTGCACCGCTATGGCCACATTGGACGGAAGCGTCCACGGGGTCGTGGTCCAGATCACGAATTTGTCAAACTTGACAAAGATCGCGTGGGAATCATCCTCCTCATATTCTATTTCGGCTTCTGCCAGAGCAGTCTCGCAATTGGGGCACCAGTGTATAGGTTTAAGCGCTTTGTAGATATAGCCTTTGTCCGCAAGTTTTCCGAATAGTTCCACGACACCGGCTTCATATCCGGGGTTTAGAGTAAGATAAGGGTTGTTCCACTCGGCACGGATCCCCAGCCTTTTGAACTCCTTTTTCTGGAGCTCTACATATTTGAGAGCGTACTGCCTGCACTTCTGGCGGAACTCTATAGTGGACAGGGTCGATCTTCTGACAGAGAGCTCTTTTAAAAGCTGGGTTTCTATCGGAAGCCCGTGGCAGTCCCAGCCGGGAACAAAAGGCGAATCAAATCCGCGCATCGTCTTGTATTTGACAACAATGTCCTTGAGTATCTTGTTGAGAGCATGGCCCAGGTGAATATCGCCGTTGGGGTACGGAGGTCCGTCATGAAGAATGAACTTCTTCCTTGCTTCTTGACCCTTACCCTGAGCGAGCGGCTTGTGCCGAGCGGAATCGAGGCAAGCGAGTCGAAGGGCTTCCCATAAGGCAAGTATCTCCGGCTCCCTGGTCTTATGGTCATACTTGATGGGGAAATCCGTCTGGGGAAGGTTCAAAGTATCTTTATAAGCCATGCAAAAATTATAACATAGATATATATACTACATCTTCTTCATGAACCGCTACCCTCCCGGGCATTATTCACCGCAAAAATGGTATTTAGCGTCAAATTTAACGATAATTATTTGTAGGGGGGTCTGGACTAAAAATATACTTGGAGAAGGATAATACGATGAGATTAGAGCAAGGTCTGCAGATCGGCGGACAGTCAAAAGCAGGATCAGCAAGGCTCAAAGTTGTGGAGCGCGATCCCAGGACTGTTCAGGGTTCAGAAAGACCTTTGGAAAGCGGGCCGTCTGCGGTTGAGCGTTTAGAACAAAGGCCCAAAGTGACGGATTTTTCTCAGGATGATATCGACAGGACCGCATATTTTGAGGGATTCCCTCCTGAAGATTACCGTATTATAGCCAGAATTACCCGGGATATTCTAAGGGAATCCGATCTCAGCCGCTTCAAGACTTCTAAAGAACTGTCTGCATTTATGAAAGAAGAGCTGCTTAAAAGACTTGAGGGCTATCCACAAGTAAAAGACATATTCCAGAGGCATCTTGCCCGTCCCGAAATGGCTGGGCTGGTTGCGGAAAAGAGAACACAGCTTCTTGATTATACGTTTTCAGGTATGAGCAGGGAAGACCGCGCAGCATTGATGAAGCCGATAGAGGACGCGATCAATAAGGCCGTGGGGGCAGGCACGCCTTTAGAAAAAGCGTTGGTTTCCTATGATGTGCAAAAGGCCTATTTTGACATGGAAAAGATCTTACAAAACATCCCCCTATATAAAGACGCTCTGGCCGAATTGCTTTCAAAGGATAAACTGTTTGAAGAGATATTCGCCTTCCAGGAGGGTTTCAGGGCGCGGGAAATGGCACAGGGTCCTGTGGGCAGACCCATTATCTCCGCCTTAGTATATTCATATACGGATGACAAAGATAGCAAGGAAGCTCTTGGCAAACTGGGGATCGACACAAAACGTCTTGGCAGAGAACAAGCTAGAAGACTGGCAGTTTTAGGAGGTTTGGAACAGGATGAAGCGTCCGCCATGTTAAACGGCCTTAAGGACATTAGATCCAGCAAAGCGTATGTGGTCAGCCTGGATGTTAAAAGCGGCATAGAGGCTCACCTTGCTGAAAAGCCGTTAGCTTTGGCCGCCTATAAAAAAATGCTGGAGAATACCAGGCCGATCCCGGAGCTTGGCAGGATAACCTATAAGAGGATGCTGGACACCCAGATAGAGATGCTTCACGCTCTGCCGGACGGAGAAGAAAAACAGGCCGCCATCAGGCACTGTGAAGAAAGCCTGGAGGCTTTGAAAGCGGTGCCGGACAAAGAAGTGGGTATGTCTCTGGTGCAAGCCGCATATATAGAACTTAAGGAGCTTGAGGAAGGGGCCCGCAGGGTACTGTCAAGTACTGACAACAAATATAGAGAAATGGTCGCGACTTATGAGGATGTAAAGTCCCTTTATGCCCAGAAGCTTTTCTGCGACTGTATAAGAGACCCTCAGACTAAAGAGGCCATAGGCGCAATGGAATGGGATGCCGATAAGATGAGCTTTCTTTCTCCAGAGGATTTGATGTCCGCTATTTCCGCAAAACTTGGTTCTGCAGAACTGTCAAGGGACCAGAAACAGCGGCTTAATTACCTTTTGGCTTTATGTTTCGAAGAAGCGGGCAAAGTCCAGGAGGTCGGAGCTTTTCAAAGTAAAATAGGCATGTATGAAATTGGATTCAGGAACGAATTGTATAGAAGTATGAGGGCAGAGATCGCAAAAAGGCCGTATGGTGCAAGCCTTGTCGCCATCTGCGACTCGCTGATTGATGTTGAACTCAAAGAACTAAATGAATTGTTCCAGCCCCCTAAAACAAACGAACAGATCCTGTCGGTTTAACAGCCTTTCAGGCCAGCATCTGCCCGTGGACCGAAGGGGGGTCGATTTCGTGCCTTCTTGCCTTTGACGGCCTTTCTTCTTCTTTTTCGCTTTCAAAGGAGATGTTAAGCTCGCTCCTTACCTGGTCCTCCTTGTGTTCCAGTATCCCTTTTGGCACCTTGGTCAAAGCGGTTTTGAGAACATCGTCCATGTGCTTTGCCGGTACAAAGTCCATCTTAAGGTCGCCTTTGAACTGCTTTTTTATCTCTTCAAGGTCTTTGGTGTTCTCGCAAGGAAAAACCACCGTTTTTATCCCGGCTCTTTTTGCCGCCAGGAGTTTTTCTTTTAACCCTCCTATCGGAAGGACCCTTCCGCGCAGAGTTATCTCCCCGGTCATGGCCACCTCTCTTTTGACGGGGATCCCGGTAAGAGCCGAAGTAAGCGCGGTTGCCATGGTGATGCCGGCGGACGGACCGTCTTTGGGGACCGCGCCTTCCGGCACATGCACATGTATGTCAACTTTTCTGTAAAAATTCTCTTCAAGCCCGAGAGCGCTGGCCCTGGACCGCACAAAGCTCATCGCGGCCTTTGCGCTCTCCTGCATCACATCGCCCAGCATTCCCGTAAGTGTCAGGCTGCCCTTGCCGTTCATAACGGTGACCTCTATCGGTATCGTGTCCCCTCCCACTTCGGTCCACACCAGCCCGGTAACCGCACCCACCTGGTCCTTTTCTTCGGCAATGCCGAAGGAATGCCTGGAGGGCCCCAGATATTCTTTTAGGTCCTCCGGCTTGATGTGTTTTGCTTCGTCCTTTTTTCTCTTTACCATTGCGGTGGCTGCCTTGCGCAGGACCGTATCGATCGTCCTTTCCAGATTCCTGACACCGGCCTCCCTTGTATACTCGCGTATTATCTTGAGAAGGGTCTTGTCCTCAAAACTGATGAGGTCTTTAGAAAGACCGTGCTTCCCCAGGGCTTTGGGCAGCAAGTGGTCCTTGGCTATGCCGAGTTTTTCCTCTTCTGTATAGCCGCTCATCTCTATTATCTCCATCCTGTCGCGCAGCGGCCTGGGGATGGGCTCTATCGTGTTGGCCGTGGTAATAAAGAACACATCCGACAGGTCAAAGGCCACTTCAAGATAGTGGTCAGAAAACTCTTTGTTCTGCTCGGGATCAAGCACTTCCAGTAGCGCTGCGGCAGGGTCTCCCCTGAAATCATTGCCCAGTTTGTCAATTTCGTCCAGAAGAAAAACAGGGTTATTTACCTTTACCTTTGCAACGGACTGGATTATCCTTCCCGGCATGGAACCCACATAGGTCCTGCGGTGGCCCCTTATCTCGGCCTCGTCCCTGACACCGCCCAAAGAAATGCGGGCGAACTTTCTCCCTATGGCCCTTGCTATCGATTTTCCCACTGATGTCTTGCCGACCCCCGGAGGCCCCGCCAGACAAAGAATGGTGCCGGCCATCTTTCCCGTACGCTCCAACACGGCAAAATATTCAAGGATCCTCTCTTTTACCTTGTCCAGGCCAAAATGATCTTCGTTAAGTATCTTTTCAACTTCAGCGATATCGATCCTGCTTTTTGTCTTCTTCTTCCACGGCAGGTCTATTATCCAGTCAAGGTATGTGCGGATGACGGTTGCCTCGGCCACCATTGAGGGCATCTTGGAAAGCCTCTCGAGTTCTTTTTTTGCCTTTTCTTTTACCTCATCCGGCAGTTTTGCGGCCTCCAGCTTTTTCCTGTACTCCCCTATCTCGGGCGAGGCGTCCTCGTCCTCAACCCCCAGTTCGTCCTGGATCGCCTTGAGTTTTTCTTTAAGATAATATTCTTTCTGGACCCTGTCTATCTGCTTCTTCACCTTGCCCTGAAGTTTTTTTTCTACCTCAAGCACCTCTATCTCTTTTGCGAGCATTTCGGAAAGCTTTTTCAACCTCTTGATCACAGGCACCGCTTCAAGGATCTGCTGCTTTTCTTCCACCTTTAAGGTCAGATACGATGCCACCAGGTCAGCCAGACGGCCGGGGTTTTCCACATTGATTATGGACATCAGGGTTTCAGAAGGTATACGCTTGTTCAATTTTACATAGTTCTCAAAATTCTTTATCACCACCCGGACCAGCGCTTCTATTTCGACAGAAACATCCGTTTCTTCGGGCAGGCGCGATATCTTGACCTTGTAGTACGGGTCGTCCTGCGTAAAATCCTCTATCTTTACTCTTGCGACCCCCTCAACAAGCACTTTTGTGGTGCCATCGGGAAGTGCCACCATCTGGACCACCTCAGCCAGGGTACCTATAGAGCAGATATCCTTCGGGGATGGTTCTTCTATATCTTCGGACCTCTGCGATGCGAACACAATAAGGCGTTCCTTTTCTATCGTGTCCTCGAGCGCCTTTACGGATTTGCTGCGGCCTATAAAGAGAGGGACTATCATCTGGGGAAAGACCACCATGTTCCGGAGCGGGATGAGAGGAAGTTCGTCCTTCCACTCTACCGGGGGCTTGGCTGGAGGGGTTTTTTCGGCCTTTTCCATTATTTTTTGCCTTTTACGGTATCCGCAGTTCTTTTAATTTTGCCCGCTTCAAGGACTTCGTCTATCAGGCCGTACTTGACCGCTTCTGCCGGGGACATGTAGAAGTCCCTGTCTGTATCTTTTGCTATCTTTTCTATGCTCTGGCCTGTATGTTTGGCAAGGATAGCATTGAGAAGGCCTTTTATCTTGATTATTTCCTGCGCCTGTATCTCGATGTCGGTTGCCTGCCCCTGGGCGCCTCCAAGCGGCTGATGGATCAGGACCCTTGAATTGGGAAGGGCAAACCTTTTGCCTTTGTTGCCCGCCGCAAGAAGCAGAGCACCCATGCTGGCCGCCTGCCCCACACAGATGGTAGAAATCGGCATCTGCACATACTGCATGGTGTCATAGATCGCCAGCCCTGCCGTCACGACCCCTCCGGGAGAGTTTATGTAAATGTAAGCCTCTTTGTCCCTGTCCTCTGCCTGAAGGAACAGTATCTGGGCGATTATCAGGTTGGCAATGTCATCGTCTATGGCGCCCCCGATAAAGATTATCCTTTCCTTTAGAAGCCTGGAATAGATGTCGTAGGCTCGCTCTCCTTTTGAGGTCTGTTCTATGACCATTGGAAGGACCGTCATGACTTGCTCCTTTCGAGGCTATTTTATCTTAGCATCCCTGACTATAATGTCCATAGCTTTTCTTCTAAGCAAATGGTCTTTGATATAGTCCCTTACAGCGGGGTTGGAACTGTAGTCCTGCAATTGGGCTCCGGATTCCAGAGCCGCGGCTTCTATCTCTTTCTGGAGCTCTTCTTCGCTCACTTCTACGCTTTCGGCCCCGGCTATTGCGCGAAGCACCAATTTGGCTTTGGCCCTTGAGGAAGCCCCCTGAAAAAGCTGGGACCTGAAAGCTGTCATGTCGATCTTTCTGCTGGCAAGATAGCCCTCCAGCGTCAGACCTGACCTTTCCAGATTGGCTCTGGTCTCATCCGCCATAGAATCGATCTCCCTCTCCACGATGGAGCGCGGGATATCGACTTTGCTTTCCGAGGAAACAGCCTCGAGCAGAGCGTCTTTAAGCCTTGCGTCCTCTTCCAGTCTTGCGGACTCTTCAAATCTCCTGCGCAGATCGCCCCGGTACTCTTCCACGGTCTTAAAAGAACTTATCTTGGAAACATATTCATCATTAAAGTCCGGCAAATTCCTTTCGATGAGTTTATTCAGCGACACTTTAAAATCCGCCCTCTTGCCGGCGAACCTGGGAATAAAATAGTCCTGCGGCAGGTCAACGGAGAACTCTTTGGAAGAACCTATTTCCATTCCGTAAATGTTCTTGTCAAAATCCGGTGCTATCCGGTTGTCGCCCAAAAGTACGGGCAGGGACCTCTGGCTTAGGTCTTCCTCCTGCTTTCCCTCACAGGAGCCTTCTATGTCGAGTTCGGCTATGTCGCCTTCACGGGCTGCCCTGTCCCCGACTTCTTTAAGCTGGGCGCTTTGCTCAAGAATGGACTTGATATACGCATCAAGGTCTTTTTCCTCGATAGTTCTTTCTTTCTTTTCCGCCTTAAGCCCTTTGTATTTGCCAAGTGTAACTTCCGGTTCAACATCCACTTCAACACCTAAAAGACAGGACTCTTCGTCCTTGACAGAGACAACCTTATAAGAAGGATAATCCACAGGACGGAGTCCTGTTTCCTTGAGGATAGCGGGATATGCTTCCTGCATTATGAAATCCGCGGCCCTGTCGTTGATCGCGCTCTTGTCGAACTGCTTCTCCAGCATCGACTTGGGGGCCTTGCCGGGCCTGAACCCGGGTATCTTTACGCTGCGCGCGGCCTCTTTATAGACCTTATCAACCGCCTGCAGATATTCTTTATAATCCACCTCGAACTCAAGTGATACCCTGCTGCCGTTCTTTTCCTGCTTGACGATTTTCAAAAGCCTCTCCTTTATAAAAAAAGCGGGAGAAGGGACTTGAACCCTCGACCTCGCTTCGCTCTCCATAGGGGCTCCGCCCCTCTGGCGGCCCTCGGCAAGCTCGGGCCTGTCACCCCTTAAGGGAAACTCCCGTTTCCCTTAACAACCCTTCCCAGGTCGAGATAACATTGCTCTTTATCCGGCCATAATCCATCAGCCTTAGGCCTTAAGCCAATAAGCGGGAGAAGGGACTTGAACCCTCGACCTTCTCCTTGGCAAGGAGACGTTCTACCACTGAACTACTCCCGCTTGTCCTGAGCGAACGAAGTGAGTCGAAGGACACCTCGACTCTCATTCAACTCTCTTATCTGGATTATAGCAAAAAGGAGAGAGGGCTTCAATAAAGCCCTGCGTGTTATATAATGGAGACAATAAAAAGGGGGAAAACATCATGATAGATTATACGGTGGTTGAAGGCAAAGAAAAAGCGGATGTCACACTGTATGCTCTAAGCACCTGCGGCTGGTGCCTCAAGACAAAAAAACTGCTTAACTCGCTCGGGATCAAGTACAGATATGTGTATGTTGATAAGCTTGACGAAAAAGAAAGTACAGAGGCGGCAAAAGAGATATTAAAATGGAATCCGGACGAGTCCTTCCCTACCCTTGTCATAGACAACAGCAGCTGCATACTCGGTTTTGACGAAGAAAAGATCAAGGAAAAACTGGGATGACGGACGCGCAGGCCCTGGTCTCAAAACTTAAGACGGATGCAAAGGCCGGGGGTTATTTTATCAACCCGGATGAGGAATTGACCGGCATCCTGGCCAATGGGCTCCTGACGAATGAAAAAAGGTACGGCTATATGGCCTGCCCCTGCCGCCTTGCAAGCGGCAGCAAAGAAAAAGACCTTGACCTCATCTGTCCGTGCGATTACAGGGACATCGACCTGACCGAGTTCGGCTGCTGCTATTGCGCCCTTTATGTTTCTAAAGAGATCTACGAAGGCAAAAAGAAAGCCTCTTCAATACCGGACAGGAGGAAAAAAGCAATGAAAGAACAGAAAAAACAGGACATTAAACCGCTTTCGGGAGAACTCAAATATCCCGTGCTGCGCTGCAAGGTATGCGGCTATCTGTGCGCAAGAGAAAGCGCCCCGGAGATCTGTCCGGTCTGCAAGGCAGGAAAAGAAAGGTTTGAGAGATTTTTATAAAATCAATGACCACCTTCAAAGAATCGGACCTTATTGAAAAATTCATCCGCTCAAGCGGCCCCGGCGGGCAGAATGTGAACAAAGTATCTACCGCAGTCTATCTAAAGCACATTCCCACAGGTATTGAGGTCAAATGCGGAAGAGAAAGGTCGCAGGCGCTTAACCGCGCTCTTGCCAGAAAGCTTTTGCAACAGAAAATAGAGAATATGCTCCTGGGCAAACGATCGGCGCAGCAGCAGAAGTTTGAAAAGATAAGAAGACAAAAGAGAAGAAGGTCGCGGCGCTCCAAAGAGAAGATGCTGAAAGATAAAAAGATCGTTTCTATCAAGAAAAAATCCCGAAAGATATTGTTTAGCGAAGAATGATCAGGCGCGTTTCTTTTTCTTTGCCACCGAAAAACCGAATTTTCCTACCTGCCTTCCAAGCGCGTAATATCTTCCGTGGCAATAGGCGATCACTCCTGCTTTATCCATCCTGAAAGCCCCGGCCCGGTCTAGGAATCTTTTGTCCGCGTGGACAGCAAGCACTTTTGAGATGAACATGTCGTGGGTCCCAAGACTTTTTATATCAACTACTTTGCATTCTATGTTAAGAGGGCTTTCCTTTATCAGAGGGGCTTTTACCTGCGATGCTTCTGATGCTGTCAGCCGCAGGCTTTTGAACTTGTCCAGGTCCCTGCCGGATTTCACCCCGCAAAAGTCCGCCGCAAAGGCAAGCTTTTCGGTTGCAAGGTTTAGGACGAATTCTTTTCTATTTTTAAGTATCTCATAGGAATGCCTTATAGGGCGCACAGAAATGGAAAGCATCGCCGGCTCAGAACAGATGGTTGCGGTCCATGAGATCGTGATGATGTTATACCCGTCTTTTTCTGTACCGCAGGAAACCATTGCCACCGGCAGAGGGTAAAGCATGGTCCCGGGCTTCCATATCTCTTTTTCTGTGTTCATTTGTTAATATCTGCCGGAGAGAGGATTTGAACCTCCAAGCCCTTTCGGGCACATGATCCTAAGTCATGCGCGTATGCCAATTCCGCCACTCCGGCCAGTCTGCCAGCTTGCCCGCCGAAGCCCCTCGATTTACTCGGGGCGTAGGCGGGTTCCACCACCGCGGCGTAGTTTGATTATAACCCATGGAAATTGAATTTTTCCACAAAAATTGACGATATATCAGAAGGATCATTAAATGGTATCGCCAGCAAAATATGTGCCCGGAAGAGAAATTGCATTCTACGACTTTGGCAGGACCTGCGCCTCAGGCAACAGGATCATACCCCGGGAGATCGCGCTTTCGTCCCGAAAGTTTATGAGCGGTTTGCTTCAGCCAGGCACAGAGTGGCCCCGGCTCCAGGAAGGCATACTCGCAGGAAGCGAGACAGCCCTAAAAGGTTTTCTTACGGCGCTGACGCTGTCGTTCTCCGATGTCAGAGGCCCGGTCTATCCCAAAAAGCCGCTGCTTGGCGAAACGGACGCCTGCCGCCTTGCCGCAAAAATAATGGACAAAGCCGTATTGCACACGCCAAGCTATTATGACCATGAAGAAGAGGAGTTTAATCCGGAATTCCTGCTCGGTATTTCCGGGCTCAGGGGTTCTGCACTTTTACCGATTTTTAGATGTGCTCACGAGGTCGCACACAACGCTTTAAAGCTGTCCTTTAATATGGATGCGGGAAACCGCATTCTGGCGGCCCTGCACGAATATGACGCGGATGTCAAAGCTCATGCTCTTATCGAATCAATGGGGTGCGGAGCTTTAGCCCATGAGGATATAGCGCAGCATTACACTTACAGCTATCACTATTCAAACGCGGAAAACCCCGGGATGGACAGGATCCCCAATAGATATGACGAAGGAAGAGGCGCTGTATTCCCGCTTATGAGGTCAAAAAAAGTCTCTTGGGCGGATGCCGCCGTGCTTCTGAGCGGGATAGAAAAGGCCATGGCAGAAAACCGGAGGCTGCCTTCGATGTCCGGGATCTCCTTTTTCCATTTGTCGCTCTGCAACGGAAGAATCGAGTTTGACACTGATAGGATAGCAGAGTGGGTAAAGGGAGGACTTTTTGTAACAAGATTCCACCTCGTCCAGGACCCTATAGAGGAAGACTGGGACCCTTATAATTTTATAAGTGTTTATTGATCATCCCGGCCCGGCCCCGTATATCCGGCGCCGGAGCTCAAGGGCCTTATTTTTTTGCAAAGAATCTCCACAGAGGCCGCGCTGCCGCTGCTGCCGTAAGCAATACCAGCATCAGATAGCTGATATCCAGCAGCTGCACAAAAAGCTTGACGATCACAATAGTAAAAAAGAAAACAGCCAGTTTGGTAAGGGCTATGTCCCAGATATCCATATTCTGCGTCATTTTGCTGAGCCTATCCATCATATACTTCCCCTCCCCTCCTGAATTTTTGACATGGACCCGTGTTGAGAGTATATAACACAAGGCTTTGGACTGCAATGCTGAGGGACCCTGAGCGATCCTGAGCAACGAAAGTAGTGAGGAGTCGAAGGGGAGTCGAAATGTGCGCCTCAACAATAATTCTAAAACTATCGGTCTGATCTCTCTGATTATACCTAATGCCATACATGGCTGCAAGAAGCGAAATATTGGGCGGCTTGGTCGCAAGAAATAATGTTCGGGCTTTGCTCCTCCCACACCCTCCGCAAAGCCCTATTGCTTTTGATGATGGCGGGGAGAAATCAGACCTTAATAAATACCTAAAATCGATATCAGTTATCTGAAGATTTTTCTTATAACATCCTTAATTTCTTTGAAAGACATATCATATTTCAGGCTTAAAGATAGTCCCTTATTAATCACATGCACAAATGACTCCTTTGAATATATAAATTCACCGGCTCTTAAAGATTCCTCTATGGTTTCTGCTTTTGCCAAAAGACATATCAATTGGTAATCCTTATCAACATATTGGTAATTTCCATTCTTGTGCGCTTTATTTGAATGTTGGCTTGGCGTTAGCTTTATTAAATTCTCTGTATAATGGGCCAATTCCGGAAATTTATTTTTTGGAAATATGTGATGGACCTGAGTCGCCTGGCCATTTCCCCAAGTATCATGTATTTCGCTATCCAAATATTTCGCTTTAATAATATTAACTGCTTTTTGTGTTAGATAATGATCATAACCTGTGTTTTGAGATACTAAGATATCTTCCGACTCCTGTCTTGATATCTTCTTTGATTCCTGTCTTGAAATTCCCTTTGCTTTCTTTACATCCCGCCAGTTGATCCGGTTATACATTAAATCGCTATAATGAAAAGGATGTTTTGACGCTTTACCTGCTTCACTTCCAGGCAAACCATTTTCAACTGCATAAATATTGAATATTTTAGGGAATATTCTTTTTGGTTCAAAGTCTTTCTTAATGGAGGTGTTTCCTTTGATAAATCTTTCAAACCTGTTTTTAATTCTTATATATTCGGCCGCATAATCATCACCAACATCACAAATTGTTTTATAATTTTCAAAATACGCCATTAGCCCGCTGTCTCTTAACACCTTTTCTATATAATCGCACAAAAACACATATGCGTTTCTATCTTTAAATGCTATATATTGTAGAATCTCTGGACTAACAATTTTAAAGTAATTCTTTTGCCCCCTCCTCTTGCAAGAAAGAACACCTGCATAGGACAACGCTTTCAATGGCTGTTGAATAAATTTGTCGTACTCATGTTTTGCAGCTGGGTTTTTTACCGATGGCTTGTTAAAGACAGCCTTAACGTTCTCATTAAAATATTGTGAGTCCCAAATATCCTGAACAGTAAATTCCTTATTTATATCCGACCCCACAACATTTATCGCGCAATCCGCAATAATCGAGAGGACGTCAGGAGTGACTTTCTGATCCATAAAACGAGCATCATGTGTCTTTCTTATATCAAGGTCATTAATATTTAGATATGATCTGATGTCCATATCACACTTCTTTCATTATTCCAAAAAAGTGGACAGAATTACTGTCAATATTTAGCGAGCGTGTCCCATAATTTCTAGCTATCGAATAATATTGTTCAAATTCTTCTGAATTATAATATTCCAAATCCTTTAATGTTACAGGACGGCTTCCATTTTTGGGGGTTAGTATAGCAACGGACCCGTCAGATATTGAATTTTTTGGCATAAAACAAGCCCTAGGGTAATATGTTAAATTCGGGACGAGAATTGCATCTTTTCGGTTTATGTATTCATGCACTTTCAAAAATGAAGCATCATCTATATAAGTATCATAGTTATTGATGCTTAATACTTTATTGCTGCCTATATTCCTTGACTTCAATACTCTAATTTTGCCTTTATTTGAAGTAATCTTCTTTGTAATTTGCCTGTCACGAAATGCCTTAAAAATCCCCAGATGCATTTTGTTTGACACACTGTCAAAGTATTCATTTCTGTATATCACCCAATACGGATATCTATCTGATGTTATATACTGCTGATTTTGATAGTTCACGGATTCATTCACATATGATTCAATCTTGGTTTTTCCATTATCTTTTTTTTGTCTTACCCTATTGATAATCATGCTTACGGTTTCGATCTTTACCCCTTTAAATGCCTCTTCACCATAATCAGTAATTTTGGCTATTGATTTAGAGGCTATTATATTCCGTGTAACATCATACTCAGGTGAATTTATAAGGCTTTTTGGAACAATTAAAGCGACCACATTACCTATATCTAAAGATTTTTCCATGAAAAAAGAAAACAAATTATTCGATTTTCTATTCTTGGCACTGCTCTTATATTCCGCTAGCAACTCTTTATTGTTTGATATCTTTTTGAACGGAGGATTCCCTATTATGACATCGTATGAATTATCAAAGGAGTGTTTGAGATAGTCCGCGTGGATAAAGTTTATACGTATATTTGAAGGAACATTTAGCGCCTTAAGTAAATATCTAAGCACATCCAGAGCCTCTTTTTCCACATCAATCACATCAATAACAACTTCAGGGATACTCTTATATTTTTCAATCAATATTGGCAAAAAGTTGCCCGCACCAACGGATGGTTCAAGAATTCTTATCTTCTGGTACTTTTCAGCAGCAGGCAAGTCATTTATCATCGTAAAACATATGTCTTGTCTTGTATAATAAGCTGCATTTTCCAATCTTTTTGAATTTGACAATTCTACAATCTTCGATAAAGCAACAAAGCCCAACCGCTCAGGATTATTCTTCACAAACATTTTTAGCTTATTAATATTATGGAGATCATACTCGCTAATTATTTTGCTTATGTTTTTGTCGTTGATTGGCGGAAACAAAGTAGTTTTCTTAATGTTTTTTGCAATTTGATGAAAAATAATTGTTGGAACTGCTTCACCGATTGATTGGCGAATGTTCATCTCTTCTTTTCTTAATATTTCCCTTTTCTCATTAATTGATAGTTTATTCAAGAGTTTTTCGTCAGCATCAAGCCACCTAAAACTGTCAGGAATAGACATCATTATCATTAATTCTCTAATGCTGAAGACCCTATTGTCCTTTGGATGAATTGTATTTTGGCTTGCCAGAATATCATTTCTTGTATGGACACATGGGGCAGGCTTGTCCCAATAGCACCTGCTATATTTATCTCCATTTTTATTGGCATTACACACAATAACTCCGCCTATTTTTTTGTGTGGGATATTATTCTTGTTTGTATTATTAAAAGCAGACTCTCCCTCCTTAATATCTTTAATCCAATTCAACATGTTTTGATTATAGGAACGAAACCCGTGAAAGATATCATTTGGAGATATATCTCCCATTGCTTTTAACTCCGGCAAATGACCTATTGCCTTTCGCAGAGTACTTTCTTTTTGTTGTTTTGGGAATATGTCATAGGGAGAAATATCAAAGATATCTTTTCTTGAGCCTATAACAATAGTCCTTGTTCTGCTTGAGGGGCTACCATAATCTTTAAAATTTACGATCTTAAACAATATATGATATCTCCCGCCAAGGTTATTCTCAATCGCATCTCTGATTTTTTTTGATTTTCCGTCAAGATCAATGCATTCCGTTGTCAAAAATGATCGAACATTCTCAAACACAAAAAATCTTGGGTTTAGTTCTTTGGTTATTTTTATCGACTCGATAACTAGAGAATTCCTGCATTTCTCATTTTTCTTTTTATGATTAGCTACAGACATGCCTTGACAAGGAGGTGTTGCAAGAATAACATCGAGCTCTTTTAAATCGTATTTATTCTTATATAAATTGTATTCATCATAAACCTTGGATTTTGTAATATGATTGGTAAGGTCACCACAGATATATCCTGAATCAATATTGCATTTATGATTTCTTCTCTGGATGTTTAAGCGTTTCTCTATTATCTCTACGGTTGCTATGCAGTTGAATCCCTCAATCTTAAACCCATAACATCCGATGCCAGCCCCGCTGAATAAACTTATATATGTTAATTTCTTATTTTTCATCATATTTCCTATTAAAAAACAAAAAACCTACGCATTTTCTGCGAGGTTTTACTTATTTTCATGTGGAGGTTTCCCCCTCGGAACTCACCACGTATTTGCACATATTTATATAATACTTTTTGATAAGTGTCAATGTCTTTATTTGATTGCTCTACTTGAATGCGGCTCTTACCATTATTGATATCATTATGAATTATTGCAAGCCCATCTGCAAGATACCAAATATTCAATTTCATTAATTTAGAAAAATCTCGATATCGGTATTTATTGCTTGGCGGGCGCACATTAGAGTGGGCGGTCATAAGGAAGCGCCCGCCATATAACGAAACCGCCCAATATTTCTTTAATATGGGCCGTACTTGGCATTAGGTATAATCAGAGAGATCAGACCGATAGTTTTAGAATTATTGTTGAGGCGCAGTTGATTATTGTTGCGAACTAATGTTCCGCAAGGTTTTTCTTCAGCAGTTTTTAACTTCCCTTTTTCATTTTTAAAAGCACTATCAAGGCGGCTTGGGGCTGGGTGGCGGCAGCCCCAAGCCGCAGAAAGATGCTCTTCCTAGCACAATTCTTTTTTCTTATCGCCATTTAAGAAGGCGGGCTCGTAATTGGCGCTGTCCAACAGTGCTACTTCTATTGCCTCTTTAGAATAAATTAAAAGATGTGCCTTTTTGAGCTGAAATATATTGTCCTCTCCCTGTTTTCCCAGTTTATCATTTCCCCGCTTTTCGCTGTCAAGTTGGGACCGATCTGATCGGTCCCAACTGCTCCAGTCAGCTTCGACTCGCCTGCGCGGCAATGAGACACATAGCTCCGGCTCGCTCATCCTCCTTCCGCCCCTACGGGTGACAGCGGCGGGGAAATGATCCTTGATTCTCAAGGAGGTGTCGTATATGTCTATTCACCGTTTGGCAGGGGTTGTGGGGTCCCGTTCTCTTCCGGTTCGTTTTGCTCCGCTCGTTGATCAGGTTGTGTCTTTGCTTCTGTCTCGCGGGTTTGATGTGGCTTCGGGCGGCGCCGTGGGCGCTGATCAGTTTGCTTTGTCTGCTCTCCTTGGTTGCGGCGCTTCATCTCGCGGCGTTATTCATTCAGCCTGGTCTTCTATTGCGGGTTTCCCCTCCCAGGTCCGCGCTGATGTGGTTCGGTTCATTGCGGCCGGGGGTCGCGTGGTCTGGGGCTCTGCTTCTGCCGGTTCTCCCCGCTCTGTTGCCGTTTCTGCTCTTCTTGGCCGCAATAGGCGTTTGGTTTCCGCATCCTCTGTCATTGTTGCCTTTCTTCACGGGTCCTCGCGCGGCTCTCTTTACACAGTTCGTCAGGCTGTTTCCCGGGGCGTTCCTGTCATCGTCTTTCTTTGCGGCTCAGGTGCTTATATCCCATTTGATCTTTCCGCCTATTGCCACATCTTTAATTATGCTTCAGGAATTTAACTGTGTTGACTTTTACCTGCAACTTTTGTACAATAAAGCCATGTTTGGCAATAGGATCAGAGAACTTAGGAATAAAGAAGATCTTACGCAAAGAGAATTTGCCAAGAAGATTGGGATCGATTTTACATACTTAAGCAAAATCGAGAACGGAAAAATGGATCCTCCTTCAGAAGCAACAATAATGAAGATGGCTGAGGTCTTGAAGGTGAATTCTGATGAATTATTGACTCTTGCAAAGAAATTTCCTAAAGATTTGAATGATATCTTGCATAAGAACCCGCGAACGATCGAACTTCTTCGTGCGATTCAGTCAAAAAGGATAACTGACGACGAAATCGATAAATTATTCGATAGGATTAAACACGAAAAACGATGAAATATATCTCATACGATAAAATCGAAACTTTGACCGAGCAAAGACTTTGCGAATATGAAAGTAAATTCGGTCAGATAGTTTCGCCTCCGATTCCCATCGACAAAATAATTGAAAGATTATTCAGCCTGCGTATTCTCTGGGAAAATATTCACGAAGAAGATGGGGAGGTGATCCTCGGTGGTCTTCGTCCGAACGAGAAGCAGATTGTTCTGAATGATTCGAGAATGCCTCTTTTTAATAAATATGAAGGATTAGAGCCTTTTACAAAGGGCCATGAGTTGGGGCATTGGGACTTGCTCGAGGAAAAAGATTTGATTGGCCACCAGATGTTCAACTTTTTGACAAAAAGCAGCTTTGTTTTGAGGAGTTCATCTGATAAAGATGCCGAAAAAGTCAGAGTGCTAATTGCAAATCTTTGGAAAGGACCTGATTTCTACAAAGTAATAAAATCTATTGAAGGCAAAAAAGATGATGCAATTACAAAAAGAATTATTGACAGATATGCAAGTACCCTTTTGATGCCAAAACATCTGATAAAAAAAGTTTGCGCAACTCTTGATATTTTGAGCTGGAGCGATCTATATAAGCTACGTAAAATCTTTAATGTGACAATTTCTGCCCTTACCGTGAGGCTTCAACAGCTGAATATGATATACATTGATAACAAGAAAATCTATAAGTCAAAGGAGGATGCAATCGGTCAATTAGCCCTAATAAGATAGGATTCGAGCATCGCCCTATTAGGGCATTTTTTATAAGGTCGATGTTGCAGTTGAATATCAACGCAACAAATAAGGGCGATAGATAATTACGAAAGGGGTGATTGACGTGGCTACACAGTCGGAAATAATTGCGGCTATCGAGCAGCGAGTAACTACTTCCAAGACAGTACAGTATTCCATTTGGACTATAGGGATAACAGCTGATCCAAAACAACGAAGAGATCAACATGAATCTGATGGAAAAAACACAGCCCACTGGATGCATTGGAAAGCTGATTCAGAAACGATAGCAAGGAATGTTGAAAAATACTTCCTAAGTAAAGGCATGAAAGGTGACGTAGGCGGAGGAATTTATCCAACATACGTTTATATTTTCTAGCCAGTTTTGTATCCCAAGGGTATTGCGTTAAATGCTCTACCCTTGGGGGCATATAAAGAAAGGAGAACAAGCGTATGAAAGCCGCTATCTATACGAGGGTTTCTACCGATGGACAGGCCGAGGTCGAGTTTAATTCGTGCGAGACACAGGAGATCAAGATCAGGTCGTTCATATCAAGCCAGAATGATCTTGAGGTCCATAAGGTCTATTCCGACCAAGGATATACAGGAGCCAATACAGACCGGCCTGCCCTGCAGGAGATGATAGGCGACATACAGAATGGGAAGATCAATCTTGTTATCGCGTATAAGATCGACCGCTTAACAAGATCTCCTAAAGATTTTTATCAGCTTATTGAGATCTTTGAGCAATACAACGTCAGTTTTATATCAGTCACGGAAAGATTTGACACCTCTACCCCATCCGGAAGGCTTTTGAGGAATATAATGCTCACTTTTGCCCAATTTGAGCGTGAGCTCATCAGCGAAAGAATAAAAGACAAAATGTTTGAACGCGCTAAAAAGGGCTTTTGGTGCGCCGGAGTAACGCCTTTCGGCTATAAGAGAGAAAACAAAAGGCTGGTAATTGAACCAAGGGAAGCGGATATTATTAGGACCATATTTGAAACCTTTGTTTCAACAGGGGTCTTGGCTGAAGTATATGAGCTGTTAAAAAAGAAAAAGATGTTTGGCAGGAATGGACTGCCCATATTGAAAACCTGCATTTCTTACATCTTAAGGTCCACAGTTTATGTGGGAAAGGTCAGGCATAACGGGAATTTTTATAAAGGTTTGCATGAGCCGCTTATTTCAGAAGAGCTCTTTCAAGAAGCTCAATTATTATTTAAGCCACTTAATAAAAAAAGCAAAGTCTTTAACTATACGCTATTTCCGGGATTGGTCAGGTGTAAAGAATGCGGCTCGGTTATGACATCAGTTTTTACGAACAAATTCAGCAACGGCAAGCGGGTAAGGTATTTTTATTATCGCTGCACATCAATAGTAAAAAGAGACGGATCGTTCTGCGGCATCAAACAGGTAAGCTCCGACAGATTAGACTCATATATCGTTGATAATCTCGATAAAATAGCAAAAAATCAGCAGTACCTGGATAGTTTGATTTTTATGCTCAATAATCAGGCCAAGGGTAGGCAAATTGGGGTCGAACCAAACGGGGACGGCTCTTTTTATACCTCCGAAAGAGTGCGCGAGATCATAGGAAAGATCGTTAAAGCCTCAAAACTGCAAGGAAATGTTGAAAAGAGGGCTGTCATAAAAAGGCACATCAAGGCATTAATTTATTCAAAAGAGGCAATAGAAGTATCCCTGTTGTACAGCGCAAATGACTCGCCCGCATTCGAAAATGGCTCTAAGAAAAAAGAATTGAGCACGGAAGACCATCATTCGGCGGCTTGGGTCTGCCGCCACCCAGCCCCAAGCCGCCTTGATAGTGCTTTTAAAAATGAAAAAGGGAAGTTAAAAACTGCTGAAGAAAAACCTTGCGGAACATTAGTTCGCAACAATAATCAACTGCGCCATGTTGGATTCGAACCAACGGCCCGCTGCTTAAGAGGCAGCTGCTCTACCAACTGAGCTAATGGCGCAAAACTAATAAACCTTCACTGCCTAGCACTGAGCGACCCCGAGCCCTGTCGAGGGGGAGTCGAAGTGCTAATGGCGCAAATAAGAAAGCTTTCAAATAAAATTATAACATGACACAACGGGGCAAATGGTCATCTTCTTCTCTTGTCCGCAAGCGAAAGGATGCCGATCGCCAAAAATCCTCCTGCCAGAGCGGTAAGCAGCTGCGGCCAGGTCATCATGACGGCAACGGCCTGAGGGATGTCCACAGCCTGCAGCCTGCCGCCCACCAGCAGAGTGACCGGCCTTGCCATCGTTATGGATACCATCATATACAGGAAAACAGCCTTAAGGAAAGCGCCGCCACAAACTGCAATGAACCTGCCCTTTTGCATCAAAGCGTTGTACACACTTACATATATGGCATTACTGATCACAATAAAGGGGACCATAACAAGGAGAGCAATAGGCAGCACCGCAGAGAAGGATGCTACTATAGGAGTGATGAGCCCCAGCATAATAGCCCTTTCCACCCCGCATTTTTCGGTGCAGATTATGAGTATCATGTTCACGATAACGCCTGTTATCATCTGAGGCATCCCGAACAGGATAAAAAGTATTGCGGCAAGCCCCAAAAGGAGCGCCTGGACCTGGCTCGAGACTTTTGTCTGTTTTAAGATACCCTCTGAAGCATTCATCGTGTTTTCTCCTTTCCTGATATATCTGCGCCCGGCGGGATTTGAACCCACAACCTACAGCTCCGGAGGCTGTCGCTCTATCCAGTTGAGCCACGGGCGCATGAATAGATTATAGCAACCAAAAAGAGCGCAGTCGAATGTGCGCTTGGGGCGACTCGAACGCCCGGCCTACTGCTTCGAAGGCAGTTGCTCTATCCAACTGAGCTACAAGCGCGTGCCCGGTTAATTATCTAATACTGTACCTGCATCCGCAATAGTTCTGGCAGTATAGTCCGTTTTGCTTAGCAAAATCGTGCGTCTTCTTGAACCCGTCCTGTTTCTTAAAATCGTATTTAAGGAAGGTATCCCCTCCCGCTCTCCCGCCCTCCTGCTCTACTGTCTTAGCGTTCTTATGCGGACTTACGGTCAATGTAGAGGTAAAGAAAGGGATATTGAGCTTCCTAGCCATTCTTGCCGTCTCTTCGAGCCGCATTTGGAAGCAGACCGTACACCGCAAACCGCCTTCCGCCTCGGTCTCAAGGCCCTTGACTTTTAAAAACCATGCATCGGGATCATATTTGCCTTCTATAAGATCAAAGTTCAGCAGCTGCGACACTTTTTGGGCCACAGTGAGTCTTCTTATGTATTCTTCTTCAGGCTGGATGTTGGGATCATAAAAGAAGCCTGCGACCTCATAACCGTCTGAGCGGAGTTTTTCTACCGGCCAGGAGGCGCACACCCCGCAGCAGATATGGAGCAGGACCTTTTTCATAAGATCCCGACGCTAAAGACCTCGACGAGCTCGGTCGAGTCGCGTCGGCTCCTGTCCGGAAAAACCGGAGCCGACCTTTTAAGGTCGGGTCGTTTTTTCACTTTAGGTCTTTGTAAATGCCGCTGTAGCCCTGCGCAACTTCGCTGATGCGCGAAAAGGCCAGCTGCAGCACTCTGGCGTTCTGTTTAAGATCAAGCCCCTGGGGATTTTCTACCACCAAAAGGAATTCGCTCTTGCCGCAAAATCCCGCGTCCCAGATCCCGTTCTGGGTAAAGGCCCCCGCTCTCAGCAGCGTTGTCCTGGTAAAAGCAAACCCCATAAGGTCGTTGGGGATATTGACGGTCTCGTTGGTCCTGACCTTGTAGGCGCCTTTTTTAAGATGCCACCAGCCAAAGGGATCCTCCGGAGCCCCTTTTTCTGGCATCATCTCCCGGCATTCCGGAAGCGCCCTTTCCCTGTTGGAAAAATCAACGGCTCCACGACCGGTAAATTCGAATATCTTTTCAACTGTCAGGTCAAAGCCGTTCTGCGTCAGCTGTTTATCAAGCGAAAAATAGCCTTCTATGAGATTCTCTCCCTTTATCAGTTCTTCTATTTCGTGTTTGCTGAGCATTGTTGCCTTTCTATGTCAGAGCTCTTTTTACTTCGTCAGGGATCTTTAGCAGTTTTAATGCCGGGTCAACGCAGGCCATAATTGTCTTTGCTTTTGCAACTGTTTTTCCGTCCTGGTTCTTAATAACGCAATCAAACACGATCTTGATCTTTTTTATTTCCGAAATGACCGTCTCTGTCTCAAGGATGTCCCCGTACTTTGCGGGAGCCTCATAGTCTATTTCCTGCCTTGCGACCGCAAACCATATCCCGCTGTCTGCCAGGGCTTTTACATCAAGGCCTTTGCTCTCAAGATATTCAGTTCTTGCCTCTTCAAGATATTTAAGATAATTGCCGTAATAGACCACCCCGCCGCAGTCGGTGTCGTGATAATAGATTCGTGTTTTCATTATAGCGCCGATATGTCCTTTGCTTTGACCGTGTTTATTCTGTTCTTAATAAGGATCTTCACCGCTTGCTGCGGGTCTTCAAAGCGGAACACCATGAGCGCTTTGTCCGTATGTTTTTCGACAAAGCCGTACATATACTCGAGGTTCAAATCGTTGTCGTCAATAACTTTCAGGACCTTTGCCAGACCTCCCGGCTCATCTTCGACCTCAACAGCCACTATCTCGGTAGTTTCTGCGGTAAACCCGGCCTCTTTGAGGGCATTTGCAGCGGCATCGGGCCTGTCCGTAACCATCCGCAGTATGCCAAAGTCGCTGCTTTCCGCAATGGTCAACGCCTTTATATTGACACAGGCCTTGCCCAGAACGCTGCTAACCTCATAAAGGCGCCCTTTCCTGTTCTCCAAAAAAACCGAGATCTGGCAGATCAGCATGGCTAATGCCCTCCTATGTTTTCCTTTTATCGATCACTCTGCTGGCTTTACCCTCGCTTCTTGCAAGGGACCTCGGCTCCACCAGTTTTACCCTGGCAAAGATCCCCAGCACCGATGCCATCTCTTTCCGTATCTTTTCCTCGAGTATGTTCATCTTTTTTATCTCGTCAGAAAATATCTTCTGGTCAACCTCCACATGTATCTCTATTTCGTCAAGCTTTCCCTGCCCCCTGTCGACCACTATCTGGTACTGCGGTTTTACTCCTTCTATGCTCAAAAGCACATGCTCTATCTGTGAAGGAAAGATATTGATCCCCCGCACTATTATCATGTCATCTGTCCTGCCCTTGATCTTGCTGATGCGCGGCAGCGTCCTTCCGCACCTGCACTTCTTGTGGTCAATGCTCACTATGTCCCTTGTCCTGTACCTGATCAGGGGAATGCCTTTTTTGGTCAGCGTCGTTATCACAAGCTCTCCGCTGTCGCCTTCTTTGGCCTCCCTGCCCGTTGCGGAGTCTATCACCTCGGGATAGAACAAGTCTGAGAACACATGAAGCCCTGCCTTATAAGAGCATTCCTGCGCTACTCCGGGACCGATTATCTCGGACAGGCCGTATATATCAAGGGCCGTCATTTTCCAGGAGGCTTCAAGGTCCTTTCTTATCGATTCGCTCCAGGGCTCTGCGCCAAAGACCCCTATTTCCCATGAGCTTTTTCCTGTATCCATCCCCATTTCTGCAGCTTCCTCTGCCATATACAGGGCATAGCTTGGCGTGCTCGCAAGGATCCTTGGCTTAAAGTCCTCCATCAGTTTTAGCTGTCTTTTAGTCTGTCCTGACGAAGCCGGTATGACCACAAGACCCATCTCCAGCGCGCCGTAGTGGAGTCCAAGCCCTCCGGTAAAAAGGCCGTAGCCGTAAGCCACCTGTATCAGATCGCCCGGGTTGGCTCCCGCGCAGCAAAGAGCCCTTGCGACCACTTTGGACCAAAGCTTTAGATCATCTTTTGTGTATCCCACCACGGTCGGATTTCCTGTGGTGCCCGAAGACACATGTATCTCCGCCAGGCTTCTTAAAGGGACAGAAAACAGCCCGAAGGGATAATTGTCCCTAAGATCTTCTTTTGTGGTAAATGGAAGTCTTGTTATATCGGATATATCGTTTATGGAACCCGGCTTTACCCCTAACTCATCGAACCTTTTTCTGTAAAAAGGACTGTTCTCGTTAACATACCTGACCGTCTCTTTCAGGTTGCGGGACTGCAGGTCCTTTAAGGCACCGGCTTCCGCGCATTCGACCCGTTCTTCCCATATCATTGAACCGCTCTCCTTCCCTCATCAAAAGCAATGAGGTTTTCCTTTAAATGCTTTTCAGAAAACACCTCTTTTACTGCTTTTTCCCAGCTGTTGCGGCTTATTCCCAGGTGAACTGACAAGGCACCCAGGATAAAGGTGTTCATCAGTTTTTTATTGGTAACTGCTAAGGCCGCTCTGTCTATTAACGGGATGAGATCCCTTCCCTGCTGCGCCAGGTATCCCAGCCTGTTCTCCCCCTCGTTCTTTTGAAAAGCCACAAGGTAATCGGCTCCGGCATACGGGATCAGCGGAGAAAAAACCTCTTTGCCGTAGCGGACATGCGATTCAACAGAGCCGCCCCTTTGAGACATTCCGTGGACCTCCGATTTTTTTGCGTGAAAACCATCGTTGATGGCCGCTTTTGCGCATATCTCTGCCGCTGACAGGACCCCCTGCCCTCCTATTCCGCAGAACAGAATATTAACGGTCTCTTGCTTTTTCATTTTCTTTTTTCCAGAAGAACGCACGGCTGTCTTGCTATGATGACCGACAATTTCTTTTCGTTCAATCTTTGTTTGATAAGTTCTTCCAGCTTCTCCGTATCCTGGCAGGCAACCACATCAACATTATCGGCTCCGCAGGCCTTGCAAAGGTCTTCCAGTATCAGTTTTTTTGTAATCTTTCCTTTTAAAGTGATGCCGACCGCCGGATGCGGCTGATTGCCGGTCATAGCAGTGGTCCCGTTATCAAGAATGATAAGGACTGCGTTCGTTTTGTTATATGCCATGTCTATCAGCCCCGGAACACCGGAGTGGACAAAAGTCGAATCACCTATCACCCCAACTATTTTTTCACCTAGTATTTTTGAAAAACCCTCAAGAAAAGTCGCCCCGCTGCCCATGTCAAGCTGGGTATGGAGCGCTTCAAAAGGAGCGGAATACGCCAGAGTATAACACCCGATATCTCCGGTGACCGTCACTTTTAATTTTTTCAGGATAGTAAACACATTTATATGAGGACATCCTGGACACAGGACGGGGCGTTTTTCTTTCTGCTCTCTGTATGGCTTTTCTTTTCCTTCTATTATCAAAGGGATGTATTCCGGCTTTAACTCCCCCAGGCAGAATGACTTATACTTTGAAATGGGCCTGATGCCCATGGCCGCGATCTGGTCCTGCATAAAGGGCTCAAGCTCTTCAACAACATAAATGACATCAACCGTTTCCGAGAACTTCCTGATCATTTTTTTAGGAAGAGGGTTAGAAAGACCTATCTTAAGATAAGAAAAGTCGGGATACATCTCTTTGCAATAAAGATATGACACCCCGGTTGTTATTATTCCGGCCCGTTTGGAATTCATCTCGGCCCTGTTGAACTCAAAAGAATCGCTGAACTTTTCAAGCCTTGCCAGTTTTTCATGAAGTTCTTTATGCCTAACAGTGGCATTCTTAGGGACCATCACATATTTAGAGGCATCAACTTTAAACTTCTTATTGGGAACGTCTTTTCTGGTTGAAACATCAAAGTTCTCTTTGGTGTGGGCTATCCTGGTCGTTATCCTTATCATTACCGGCAGATCGTACTCTTCGCTCATCTCAAACGCTTCTTTTGTCATCATATAGGCTTCATAGGGGGAAGAAGGCTCAAGCATGGGAAGCCCGGCAAATCTGGCTATATACCTGTTATCCTGTTCGCTTTGGGAGGAATGAAGCCCCGGATCATCCGCCGAAACAACGACAAAACCAGCATTTATTCCGGTATATGCGGATATCATGAGGGGATCCATCGCCACATTTATCCCGACATGCTTGGCAGCAAAAAGCGACCTCGCGCCTGCAATAGAAGCCGCAAGGGCTACTTCGTAAGCGATCTTCTCGTTAACGCTCCATTGGCTGTCAACTTCGTCAAATCCCGCAAGGTGTTCCAGTATCTCTGTGGCAGGTGTACCCGGGTAGGAAGCCGCAAATTTGAGCCCTGCTTCATATGCTCCGCGGGCAATGGCTTCGTCCCCCGAAAGAAAAACATTTTTGCGATTATTATGCGCGGCCATTTTTTTCATTATACCGCAAAACCTATGAGCGCAGATTGTCCAGCATCCTTGCCCTGTCGCAGCGGGAAAGTTTTGTTTTTTTAACGACTTTAGAGAAGAATTCTATCGTACTGTCATATGTGGGGCGGTCAACGGGATAAGGGGTAGCGTCCTTGCCGCCGTGAGCAAAAGAATATCTGGCGGGGTCCTCGTAAGAAGCATTGGCTCCGTAGATCACCTCCGACACCAGAGAGAGCGCTCTGATGGTCTTTGGCCCGACTCCTTCTTTTGATAGCAGTTCTTCATAGCTGGCGGGCTTTTCGTCGCACAGTTTGAACAGGATCTTTTCCAGATATTTGCTCTTTGAAAAATCCTCATTCTCTACCGGGTGATGCTCAAATTCCCTGTCCGGCAGTTTAAGCAGTGTTGTTTTTTCTCCCCTGTGTTTAAAGGAGACCATCTTAGAGTATTCGCTGTAATGCCTGCGAAGCAGTTCGATGTCTTTCATCAAAGTATTGAACCCTCCGCGCACAAGCTCCGTGCTAAGGGCCCTGTTCTTTGTGCTGTTTTTTGCTGTCAGGTCAAGGGCAGGAACTTTGACCTGGCTGGCGATGCCGGAGTGCGGCTCGCATACCAGGTCTGTTATCTTTTCGGAATACCAGTGGTACCTGCGCGCGGTGGCATTCTGCGTGTTCATACCCTGCTGTACCACCGCCCAGGCCCCGCCGCAGGAAAAGAAAAAAGCGTGGTGATATATCTGAAAGCCGTCCTGGATAAGAGAGCTGTCCACCTTGGCCGCCATCTTTGAGTTGTAGACCAGGTTCTCACCTCTTTTGTCAGGAAGGCTCAGGCGCTCCGCCCAGCTCCGTATCTCTTCCGGGGTCTTTCTGGAGGTTTTACCTTTGCCGCCGCAGATAAAAAGCCCGAGCCGTCCTTCCATACCTCTGATCGCTTCCTTCAGTGCGGCAGTGAGTATCGTGGTCAGCCCGGAAGCGTTCCAATCAAACGCAAGTACCGTGCCAAGCGACTGGAACCAGACGGGATCCCCTATCCTTTTTATGAACTCCCCGCTGCCGTGCTCCTCTATGATGACCTCCATCATCTCTCTTCCAAGGAGAACCATCCTGTCAAAGAGCCATTTGGGGCATTTTCCCGTATCAAGAGTAAAAGTGGCGATGCCGCGGTCGATCATTGGAGCTAAATTATAACACTATTCGGAAAGGTCAATATCAGGCATGCAAAAATGCGCGACACTTGCCGTCCTAAGCCCGTCGGCAAATTCGCGGCCTCTTTCTCCCCGTTCTGCCACAGCCCTTATTATTTCCTCCCGGCTTTGCAAAGGCAGCTCAGCGATCCTTCCAAAAACATTAAGGTAATCGGAGAGATCCAAAAGCCTCAAATTTCGCCTTTCTAGGCCTTCTAACTCAAGATAAGCGGCTCTGGCCGGTATATAGACAGGGGTATCTTCCTGCCAGGCAGGCCTGATAAACCTCTCTGCAGCCATAAAAGCGGTAAGGTCCGCGTACTCTTTCTGAATAGGTTCTCTGACGGCCATGGCATAAACTCCAGAATAGAGGTTATCCCGTTCTACGCTTCCAAGAGTCCCTGCGTAATGCCTCACTATTTCTGGATTCCTCTGCAAAATGGCAGAAAGCTCATGCGCCGCGTCCCAGGGAGTCTGCCCCCCGCCAGAATAAGACAGCAGGCTTGACAGAGTATCTGCGGCTCTTTCCCCTTTTGAGTCAGAAAGCCTTTCCCGTAAAGCGGATAATCCCCTAAAAGCATAGGCAGGAGCGAATTTTGCCGACAGCATCAGCCCGGCCAATGCTCCTCCTCCCACAATATAGGGGTCCTGGCCAAAAATGCCTGCCAGGCCCGCCCCGGCTCCCAATCCCAAAAAACCTGACATTCTGGTTATCGAGCTCTTTAGTTTGGTGTCCGACCAGCCGTTCGCAAATCTCGGAGTATCAAATAAAAGCCCGAAATTATTCTCGTTAAAAAGGTTCTCTCTAATTTCCGATGCCGCCGGTCCTATTATTTCTACCTCGGCGCCCCGCCCCCCGAGAAGAAAAGGAAGTTCCCAGGGGCTTCTGCAGACAGCGGCATATACGGAATAAGTCAGCTCTCTTTCCGAGACATTATAAGCAGCGACCTTAACCACCCCTGACCTTTCAAGACAACCGGCCAGTTTTGGAAAAGCCGAGATCCCGCCGACCTGATGTTCAAGCATCAGTCTCCCGTTCTCGGCATGGAAGGCCATCGGCATCTGCCTGCTGACATCCGAAAACTGCCTCAGGAACCTTAGAGCTCCTGCCGGCGGATCGGCGGTATACCTATCAGCCTGCCCGGCCGTAACAATGCGTAAAGAAGGGTTCACCGATATCTTTATAAAACTCATAGAGGTCTCCTTTTGCTGAATGAGCGGACATCAGTTTATCGATAAAACACCGGCAGGATTTCACCAAGCTCAATAAGAGAACCTATTGTTTGACACGGATGCGTAAGTTTTGACTACTTTTTTATGTTCGCCTCGACCGCTTTCAGGAGTTCATCGGGCTTTATAGGTTTTTCCAGAAGCGCTGCTACCGGCAGATAGTCCGGGTCCGGCTCAAAACCAAAAGGAAGGTTCATGTCCTTTCTGATACCGGTTATCATGATGACCGGCAGGTCCCTTGTAGAGGCCTCATTCTTGAGGTTCTTTGCAAGATCAAAGCCTTCGGTCTTACTTGACATCATGACATCAAGCAGCATGAGGTCCGGCTTTTCTTCTTTGGCTTTTGCAAGGCCTTCCGTTCCGTTGGAGGCCGAGACAACGCTATAGCCTTTTGATTCAAGTATCGAAGCCATAGCCTCGACAAAATCCATATCATCATCAACTATCAATATTTTCCCTGCCATTATTAGTCTCCTTTCGGGATTATATCATACGGCCCAAAGGCCGCGCCTATTTTTTGCGGTAGCTCCTGATTATCTCTTTTATCTTTTTTGGCGTCAGTTCACCGTAGATCTTATCGTCTATCATGACGACAGGGGCGATCCCGCAGGCCCCCAGACACCTTGCCTCGGCAAGCGAAAAGAGGTTGTCCTCGGTGGTGCCGCCCACCCCTATTTTGAGCTCTTCCTTGATCGCGTTTAGAACATCATCTGCGCCTTTGACATAACAGGCGGTGCCCAGACAGACGGAGATAACATGTTTGCCTTTTGGCTTAAGGTTAAAGTAATGGTAAAAGGTCGCCACCCCCCAGATATGGGCGGTGGGAATGTTCATGGAATCGGCCACTTCGTCCATTACCGACCTGTCAAGGTAGCCGAACAGTTCCTGGGCTTTATGCAGTATCGCTATAAGATAGGATTCCGGGTTTTCTTTCTTCTTTACCTGCTCTATGTATTCTTTTAGTCTTTCCATTTTATCTTGCCTTTATGTTGCGGCTTATTATGCCTCTCGGCTCCTTTTTGGCATAATGAGTATGCAGAAGTTTGTGCGCCATAGGAGAAAGCGGCCTTCCGAGAAAATCCTTATAGACCCTTTGTATGTCAGGATTTTCATGGCTCCGTCTTATCGTCTTGTTCCTGTCAAGGTCATAAAGCGCCTGCGCTCTTTTTGCCAGACAGGCTTCGTCAAGCGGGATTGAGTTGATACCTGAATAAGGCTGTCCTCCCCCGCCTATGCAACCACCGGGGCATCCCATTATTTCTATAAAATGGAACCTGTCGGGCTCTTTTCTGGCAATATCAAGAAGATCTGCGGCATTGCCCAGCCCGTGGGCCACCGCTACTCTTATTTCCTTGCCGTCCATCATGAGTTTTCCTTCTTTGATCCCTTTCATTCCCCTTATGCCATCCACTTCTATATTGACGAGAGTCTCCCCGGTATAAAGCTCATAGGCGGTCCTGATGGCGGCTTCCATAACCCCGCCGGTGGTCCCGAATATCGCGCCCGCTCCGGAAGAAAGGCCCAGAGGAGCGTCAAATTCCTCTCCTTTAATATTGACTAGGTCTATGCCCACGGATTTTATCATCCAGGCAGCTTCTCTGGTGGTGATGACCGTATCAACCCCTCTAAGACCGTCAACAACCAATTCAGGTCTGGCCGATTCATACTTTTTAGCCGTACAGCACATTACTGCAACGCTGAAGACCTCTTTTGGTTCTCTTTTAAGTTTTGCGGGAAAATAGGTCTTAAGCAGGGCTCCCATCATTGACATTGGCGACTTGCAAGTAGAAATGTTATCTATAAGATCAGGGTGGAACTGTTCCATGCATTTCATCCAAGCGGCGGAACAGGAAGTTATCATAGGCAGTTTGCCTTTGCCCTGGAGCCTTTCAAGGAATTCGCTTGCTTCCTCCATTATCGTAAGGTCGGCTCCGAACTGGGTGTCAAAAACATAGTCAAAGCCCAGCTTGCGCATTGCCGCGGCCAGTTGTTTTTCCATGTTGGTCCCGGGCGGCAGCCCAAAAGCCTCTCCAATGGCAGCCCTTACCGAGGGCGCTATCTGCACCGCTTTCAGAAGAGATTTGTCGTCAAGCTTTTCAAAAACATCCTGCGTATAGTTCTTTTCCACAAATGCGGCCGTGGGACAGACATTTATGCACTGCCCGCAGGCGGTGCAGACCGTTTCGGTAAAAGGCAGGTCGTAAGCGGGCATGACAACGGTCTTAAAGCCTCTGTGCGCGTGTCCTAAGGCGCTCACCTTTTGCAGTTCGGAGCAGATGCGCACGCACCTGCCGCAAAGGATGCACTTGTTGGGGTCCCTTACAACTGAAGTCGAAGAAACATCTTTCTGGTATTTCTTTCTCTCGCCCTCAAAATGCCTTTTCTTTATCCCCATAGAGTAGGCAAGCCTCTGCAATTCACAGTTGCTGTCCCTTTCGCAGGTGTGGCAGTCCTGCGGATGGTTGTCCAGGATAAGCTCCACTATATCCCTTCTTGCCCTGCGCAGTTCCTTTGTTTCGGTATAGATCTTCATCCCGTCGGCGACAGGGAAAGAGCAAGAGGCCACATAATTTTTCTGTCCATAGACCTCAACAATACAGACCCGGCAGGCCCCTTCTATGGAAAGCCTCGGATGGTAGCAGAGCCTCGGTATTTTGAACCCGACCGTATCGGCAGCCTGCATTATGGTCTGGTTGTCTTCAACCTCATACGGTTTGTCGTTAATAAAAACTTTTATCTTTGCCATTACCTTATGTCCTGTCTATCGCACTAAATTTGCAGATCTTGTAGCACTGCCCGCATTTTATGCAGAGGCTCTGGTCTATCTCGTGCCTGTTTTTTGGGCTGCCCGATATAGCATTGACCGGACAGGCCCTGCGGCAGGCCCCGCAGCCCGTGCATTTTTCGTTTATCGTATAGTTCATCATGTAAGTGCAGACCCTGGCCCTGCATTTTTTGTCCCTGATATGCTCTTCATACTCAGCCCTGAAGTTTTTTATGGTGCTCAGTACCGGATTGGGAGCGTTCTGCCCCAGTCCGCAGAGCGAGGCCTTTGTTATCATGGTGCCAAGCCTCTCAAGTTTTTCAATATCGCCTTCCTGCCCTTTGCCCTCCGTTATTCTGGTCAGTATTTCAAGCATCCTCTTGGTGCCTTCGCGGCACGGAGTGCACTTGCCGCAGGATTCGTTCTGGGTAAATTCAAGGAAGTATTTTGCTATATTGACCATGCAGCTGTTCTCGTCTATAACTATCATGCCGCCCGAACCCATGATGGAGCCGGCTTTCTGCAGCGACTCGTAATCTATGGGCGTGTCCAGGAATTCTTCGGGAAGACAGCCTCCGGACGGGCCTCCCGTCTGAACCGCCTTGAACTTTTTGTTGCCGGGGATGCCTCCTCCGATATCGTAGATGATCTGCCTTAAAGTTGTCCCCATCGGGACCTCTACCAGCCCTGTGTTCTTTATGTTGCCCGCAAGCGCGAACACCTTTGTGCCTTTGCTTTTGCCCACGCCTATCGAAGAGAACCAGTCGGCCCCGTCAAGGATTATCACCGGGATATTGGACCAGGTCTCCACATTATTGATGCAGGTCGGTTTTCCAAAAAGTCCCTCAACAGAAGGATACGGCGGCCTGGGCCTGGGCATTCCGCGCGAGCCCTCTATCGAATGCATGAGTGCGGTTTCTTCGCCGCAGACAAAGGCTCCCGCCCCGAGCCGTATCTCTACATCAAAAGAAAATCCCGAGCCCAGTATGTTCTTCCCTAGAAAGCCTTCCTGATATGCCTGTTCTATTGCTTTTTCTATTCTTTTTATCGCAAGAGGGTATTCTGCCCTGATGTAGATAATGCCTTTTGTGGCGCCTATAGCATATCCGCCTATTATTATCCCTTCAAGAACGCTGTGGGGATCGCCCTCTATCATGCTCCTGTCCATGAACGCTCCCGGATCGCCTTCGTCCGCATTGCAGATGACATACTTGATGTCGTTCTTTTGCCTGGCGGTAAGTTCCCACTTTATGCCGGTGGGAAATCCTGCTCCCCCGCGTCCCCGCAGCCCGGATTTTCTGACTTCCGCAACCACTTCCTCGCTTTTCATGTCGGTCAGCACCTTTGCCAAGGCTTCATATCCGCGCACCGAAAGATAATCGTCAATATTTTCCGGGTCTATAACCCCGCAGTTGCGCAGCGCTATCCTCATCTGCCGCCCAAAAAAGTTAACATCCCCAAAAACCCTGAAGAACCTGTTATAAAGATGGTCTGTCTGGATAGTAAGCTCTGCCACGGGCTTTTTGAGGATGATATGCTCATCAAATATCTTCTTAACATCCTCGGGCTTGAGGTTGCCGTAGACCGTATAACCCGGATTAACGATGAGGATCGGCCCCTTTGAACACATTCCCAGACAGCCGGAAAGGTTAAAAGTCACCTTTCCCGAAAGCCCTCTGGCTTCTATCTCTTTTTCGATCAGTTCCTTGATCTTTTTAGATTCTTTTTGGATGCACGAAGTCCCGTCGCACAAGGTTAGATTGAATTTTCTCGCCATTTATTTGATCACCCATTCGCTGATAACTTCCCCGCCCTTTATGTGACGCTCGATTATTTCTTTTGCCCTCTCGGCCGTCACCTTTCCGTATTTTACGGGGATCTTTCCTTCTTCCACCACTTCTACGGTGGGTTCAAGGTTGCATCTGCCGGCGCAGCCCTTCTGGCTCAGGTACATGTCAAGCTGCCCTTTTGAAGCCGCGTTTTTAAAGATCTCCATAACTTCTTTAGACCCTGCCGCTATCTCGCAGGTCGCCATCCCGACATAGACCCTTTTTGTGGAAAGGAAACCCTTGCCAACTATCCTGTTTATGGCTTCCGCCCTTTTCTTTTTTACTATTTCGATCGGAGTCGCCATCTGGCCTCCTTCAGCTGTTTTGCGCTATTTCAAAAATGAACGAATTGCCGTTGTCTCTGGACTCCACCCGGATGCTGCCGCCGTGCTTTTCAATTATCTGCCTGGATATGAACAGCCCGAGCCCGGTGCCTTTATTCTTTTTGGTCTCCGGATTGTCCAGCCTGGAAAACCTTTTGAACAGCCTCTGTGTTTCTTCGCCGGTCAGCGGTTTTCCATCGTTATAGACCTCTACTTTTATTCTATCACTTTCTTGAACGCAGTTAAGGGACACTTTGCCATTGGCGGAGCCGTATTTGACGGCATTTCCGACAAGATTGTTGGCAACGATCTGCATCAGATTGAAGTCCGCACGGACCTTTATCCCCCTCGCTATGTTGTTCTCTATCACGATACTCTTTTCTGCGGCCGGTTTAAAAAATTCCTGAACGCTCTGGTCCAGCAGGTCCTCGCCCAGGAGAAGATCGGTCCTGTTCACGGGCATCTCGTCCTTTTCTATCCTGGACAGGTTGAGAAAGTTCTTTACTGTAGAGTCAAAATACTCCAGGTTCTTTACCACGGAATCGAGGGCTTTTCTCTGCTTAAAATTGATCATCCCCAGGAAACCGTCCCTGACGCTGTAGGCGTGCAGCATTGTAGAGGCAAGAATGCCCTTGAGTTCGTGCGAAACAAATCCGACAAGGTCAAGGTACCTGATGTTAGAATCCTTGAGAGTTCTTTCCCTTTCGGACAACTGCACGGCCATAAGGTTGAAAGACCTCGCGAACTTGTTAAGTTCTTTTATCGGCGTTCTTGTCATTACCCTGAAAGCAAGGTCCCCTCCCGAGATCTTTTCGGTAGCCTCCAGCATTCTGTCGATGGGCCGTGTCATGGAAAACTCGAGAAAGAACGCAAGAAGAGCGGCAAAGACGGATGCCACTGCCACTATTCCCAGGAACATGATAAGAATGTTCCTCTTCATGTCCCTGAAAGGCTCTTCAAGCGTCCCCACATAAAGGATACCGATGACCTTTCCTTCTATGTCCCTGATAGGCTCATACGCGGTAAGATACCAGTCGGTAACGACAAAGGCCCTGTCAAACCACCTGCCGCCCTTTACCGCCACCCTTTCGTAAACATCTTTTGAGATGCGGGTCCCCAGGGCTCTGCTGCCCTGACGGTCAAGGACATTGGTCGCGATCCTGACATCGTCCTGAAAAATGGTGACCGTGCCCAAAGGTTTTCCTTTGTAGAGCTGTTCCTCAAAAACATAGCCGCGCACTGCATCCACAAGCTGAAGGTCCCTGTTAAGAAGCCTTCCGCCGTAGATCACCTTATCCACTTTACCCGCGCTATCATAAGATAAAGGAGATGCACAGCCTATGGCCATGGCGTTTTCAAGCTCTTTTCTTTCGGTAGGCAGTGCCATGGGGGTGTTGACCAGCGGCATTCTTGCCCTTTCATAAAGCTCTGCACCCATCTTTTTCAGTTCGTCCTTATCGATTATCCTGGTGCCTCCGGCAGAAGCCCCCGTCTCAAAGGCCCGTTTTACTATCTCGCTTTTGACAGAGGGCAGTTCGGAGCGTTTAACTATATCAAGGTAGTCCAGCCTGAGTTTTATCCTGATGCTTTTGAGGTCGCTTGGTTCTCCCATAAAAGAGAAGACATCTTTGAGCTTTTCTATCTCTGCATTATAGAATTTGCGCGCTATCGTAATATCGCTGACCATCTGCTTCTGCTCTCTGCCGACTATGTTGCTGTTGATCACATAGGCGCCAAAAATACCCACTAGCAGAGCAAGCATAGTTATAACAAGCAGAAAGGAGTAGATTATTCTTGTTCTGATGCTGGTCGGCTTCATTGTCCTTGCCTTATTTGAAGAGTTGCCTGCCAAAAACCGCGGCTGTAATTATTATATACCATACGAACGCCATTAGTGCTAGAATATTGCCATGATAAAAAGCGATCATTACAGGACAGCCACCTTTATAGCGCTTCTGGTGATATCGACGCTCCTTTTTCTGCTTCTGCTGAGGCCGTTCTTTAAGCCGATCGGGGTCGCGTTCATAGGCTCCATCCTGGTATACCCCATGTACAAGTGGGTCAGTTCGGTCTCAAGGTCGAGGACATTCGGCGCTTCGGTAAGCGTGCTCACTCTTATAGCCGTGTTTGTGGCGCCTCTCATATTCTTAACCTACGAGATCTACAAAGAGCTTACCGATCTTCTCCTGCTCATGAGGGGCAGCTACAGCCCGGAATATGTAGGCAGGCTCGCCGAGGCCGCAAGGTCCCTGCCCGGCGCTTCGGAAGTAATAGCAGGCATTAATGAAACCGCCCAAAGAACGGCCTCGTATTTTGCCGCCCAGGCTTTTTCTACGATTAAGAACATAATCTGGTTCCTGGTAGAGATATTTGTGGTGCTCATAACAATATTCTTTGTCCTAAGGGATTCCTCTTCTCTGCTTGACAGGACTCATGCCCTTTCCCCGTTCAAGAAACATGAGACCGACACGGTCCTTAACAAGATCAGGGACACCATTTATGCCACGGTGTTCGGCGTGGTAGTGGTAGCCATGGTCCAGGGGTTCATCGGAGGATTGGGCTTTGCCATGCTGGGCCTGGAGTCTCCCGTCCTTTGGGGCTGTGCGATGGCCCTGCTGGCCATGATACCTTTTCTCGGAGCGCCTGTGATCTGGTTCCCCGCTGTCGTCTATCTGTTCCTGCACGGACAGTTCCTGAGCGCTGTGTTCCTCTTTTTGTGGGGGGCTTTTGTGGTGGGGCTCATCGACAATGTGCTAAGGCCGCTGATAATAGGAGGAAAAGCCCGGCTGCATTCCCTGCTTGTTTTTTTCAGCGCCTTCGGAGGCATAATACTTCTGGGGCCCGCCGGAATATTCTTTGGCCCTATAATCCTGTCCATAACGCTGGTGCTGGCTGATTTTCTGGAAAAGAAGATAAAGGAATCGTAGCCAGTGCCAAGTCGCGGCCGCACAGGAATGCTCAAAGCCATAAATAGACTCCGCCCTGTTCTGGCATTACTCCTGCTGCCGTTCTTTTTTGGCTGCGGGGTCTTTGCTCCGGGACCTTCTACAAAACCGTTCTTCACCGACCCTGTCGAAAAGATCTCCCTGACCTCTTCCCCAAGCCTGACACTGAGCCTGTTCTGCGAAGCGCAGGCCCTGGACCCTCTGGTCTTTAGGACCGGCACACGGGTCCACATGGGTTTCTGGTCCCTTTATCCCAACCGAGCAAACCTTGCAAGGGTGATCGATGCCATAAACTCGGATACAGGTTCAACGCCTTTCAACAAAGCCATCTGGGACGAAGGAACTGCCACAGCTTCTTCGATGCAGTTCCCTTCTTATATAAGGATGAACGATGAGTTCTGGTATGAGAGAGCCTCTGCCTCGGGAGGTACTGTAACATTGACCATTGAAGGCGTCACCTATTCCTACACAGATCCCCATCCAGTGACCTTTGCTCAGGCAGACACCATCTGGGGACAGTACTCACAAAGATATACTGATCTTGCGCCTTTAATAAGGCGATCAACGGGTCTTACCCCGGAAGCGCGGTGCTTTGTTGAAGGCGCCAAGTCAAACAGGGTCTTTTACACATATGAGCTGCCGCAGCTTGAACAACTTGAGGCCGGCGGGGACATAATAGTCTATTTTGCGTCAACTTCCGAAGCGGATTGGAAAACACCTGCCGACTGGGTGGAAGGCACCAAGAACGCTCCTACACCTGTTGCTCCTTAAGGATTCTCTTTGATTTTGGGGGTAAGGTCAGACATGGAAGCTCTGCTTAATTGATCTTTGACCGATTGATTGTTCTTGTCGGGGATTTCTTCTAGTAGTCTAGTAGTGAGGATATGTCAGAATTAAACCGAAATGAAACTTTGTAAACCGGGGATTTTTCAAAAACAAATGGCATTCTTTCCTTGTCCTTGTTCTTGACCTTGTCCTACGAACAAAAGCATACACCATTAAAGGACAAGGACGAGGACAAGGAGACTCACAAATACTTTATTAGGCTAAGTAATAATGGATATGCTTTTGTGAGTCTGGGGTGGCTATCGGGATTTGAACCCGGACTAACGGGACCACAACCCGTCGTGCTACCGTTACACTATAGCCACCGCGCATTTCGTCCCCGGGGCGATTCGAACGCCCGGCCTACAGCTTAGAAGGCTGTTGCTCTATCCAGCTGAGCTACGGGGACACTTCGACTCGCTATGCTCGCTCAGTGTTCATTCTACACCGCACAAACATATTCCATCCTATAAGCCCCGAGCCTGTCGAGGGGCTACGGGGACTCGTCCTGAGCGAACGAAGTGAGTCGAAGGACACTTCGACTCCGCCCAACAAAAAAAGAGCGGGAGAAGGGATTCGAACCCTCGACATCCTGCTTGGAAGGCAGGAACTCTACCGCTGAGTTACTCCCGCTTGCTCCGCTCGGTGCAAGCTTAAAGAAAGTATAACATCGGGCCGACGGGATTTGAACCCGTGACCTCACGCACCCCAAGCGTGCGCGCTACCAAGCTGCGCTACGGCCCGACTTTGCTCTTTCTTAGATCGGGGAGACAGGATTCGAACCTGCGACCCCCTGCTCCCAAAGCAGGTGCGCTACCAAGCTGCGCCACTCCCCGTCACGAGCAAGCAACATTTAGTCGAGGAACTCCCCGTCCGAATTAATTATAACACCTGGGGCGTGCTATCATTTGGACATGAAGGATATCTGGGCAAAATTAACGCATGAAGCGGTCATTTCCGCTGCAGAAAAAGAAACGGGGAAGACTCTCAATGGTTTCTGCCTAAAAAGGAACAGCTACATCAACAGGGTATTTGAGCTGGAGGACTCTAAAACAAAGCAGCGCTATATTGCCAAGTTCTACCGCCCGGGCAGATGGGACAGCGATACTATACAGGAGGAGCAGGACCTTTTGTCCCATCTTAAGGAACTGGACCTTCCCGTGATAGCTCCCATAAAGGCTAAAGGAAGGTCCCTGTTCCGGTTTGACGGCATCTATTTTACGCTGTCCCCGAGGATGGGAGGCAGGGCGCTGGATGAGTTCAGCGACGAAAGATGGGAGGAGACAGGCCGCATCATCGGCAGGATGCACCTTGCAACCCAAAAAAAAAGCTCTGCCCAGCGCGCCGTCTGGCGCCCGCAAAAGGCCACCGAGGCACATCTTAAGACCCTCCTTTCCGGCGGGACCGTCCTGCCCGACTATAAAGCACCTCTGGAAAAGGCAGCCCGCGCGTTTATCGAAGCCTTTGATCCTCTCTTTAATGACAGAGAGCTGTTCCTGATCCATGGAGATATCCACCGCGGCAACTTCATTCATCGACCGCAGGAAGGCGTATATGTCATAGACTTTGACGATATCTGCACCGGGCCTGCCGTACAGGACCTGTGGATGCTTCTCCCCGACAAAGAGGAGAACTGCAGAAAAGAGATCGAGCTTTTTTTAAAAGGTTATCAAACTTTTAGAAAATTCGACTTATCGGAACTTGACCTGATACCCGCGCTCAGGATAATGAGGATGGTCCATTTTGCCGCCTGGTGCTCCGTTCAAAAGGGGGAGCCACACTTTGAACAGAGCTTTCCCAAATGGGGAGACCAGAAATACTGGAACGAACTTATCCGGGAGATGAACCGCCTTATTTTTTTTCAAGAATAGATAACAGATACTTGCGCGTTCTTCTAAAAGCGATGCCCCTGTGCGATATTCTGTTCTTTTGAGCCGTTGATATCTGGGCAAAAGTTTTATGGGTCCCGAAAGGAACAAAGACAGGGTCATATCCGAAACCGCGCTTTCCTTTTAACTGACAGATAATACTTCCTTTGACCTTTCCTTCGATCGTCTTGATCTTTTTCCCGGGCCTTGCAATGGCAACGGCGCAAACAAAACAAGCGGTCCTTTTACCTTCGGGGAACCCTTTCATCACGCGCAGAAGTTTTTCGCACAACCTTTTTGGGGTGGCGGGAGGAGCAACGAACCTGGCAGACCTTACCCCCGGTTTTTTGTTGAGCGCGTTAACACAGAGCCCGCTGTCATCCGCGATAGAAACAAGCCCGAGTTCCTTCTCCACTGCTCTTGCTTTTTTTACCGCGTTCTCTTTGAAGGTCCTTCCGTTCTCCGACACTTTTATCTTTTTGGGGAAATCCGAAAGAGAGGCTATTTTTAAACCTTTTATGTCCAGGATCTTCCCTATTTCCCTGACCTTGTCCTTATTTGAAGTCGCAAGAACTATCTGCATTTGAGGGCTTTTGCTCCTATGTCCCTGCGAAAATACATATCCTCGAATTTTATCTTTGCGACCGCCGCATAAGCATTATCAACGGCGTCTTTGACCGAGCCACCGAGCCCCGTAACGCCAAGCACTCTGCCTCCCGAAGTGACCGTGCCGCAGCCCGCCGAGGAGGTCCCAGCGTGGAACACGACAACATCCTTCATGGCCGCTGCAGCATCCAGCCCTTCGACAATGAACCCTTTGCCGTATTTGCCGGGATATCCGCCTGAAGCCATCACCACGCAGACCGAGGACTTTTTGTCCCACTCAATAGTAACCTGCGACAGCCTTTCGTCAATGACCGCCTCGATAATATCCGCAAGATCGGTTTTCAACCTCGGAAGCACAGCCTGCGTCTCGGGATCGCCGAACCTGC
>JBAZKV010000003.1 GCA_041650635.1 Candidatus Margulisiibacteriota bacterium
TCCGACTGGATAGATGTCAACGCGCCTAAGTTCTAGGACGGATCAAGCTGCAGCTTACAAATCCTGCAGCGGGTGTTCCGTAATTATGCCAAGAAAAATACTAACGGTATTGCTCCTGACCGTGTCAGTGGTTGTTTCTTCCTCTTTTGCGGCGTCACAGGGTCCGTATTCGCCGGATACCGTAGAAGAAGAGTTCTGGGGTGATTGGCCCATGGCAGAAGAGATGAAGATCGAGGACGATGTCTTTGCCCGCAACGATAATGGGGCCTATGCAAAATGCAAAGGATTTGGTTTTGGCATACCTAGCGGAGCTATTATAGACGGCATTCTTGTCGAGATCAAGCAAAAAACCATTTATGATGATGCAGAAAACTGGGTAGTGGACAAATCCATAAGATTAGTCAAGGCCGACAGCCTGACGGGCAGCGATAAAGCCAGACCCGATACCACCCACTGGCCGACGGTGTCCACCTACATTCCTTACGGAGGCTCTGATGATCTTTGGGGAGGATCATGGACTGCGTCAGATATAAACGGTTCCATGTTCGGGGTCGCGCTAAGCGCGACCGTTCACAAGGATTGGATACCTTCAGTGCTGGCGTTAGTAGACCATGTTAGGATCACAGTGTACTACACTGAGCCGCCCCCGCCCACCTCGCTGCGCAACGCGGTGCTCAAAGGAGCGGTCATAAGGTGAAAACAAAGTGAAATATGTTCCTTGTGCCCTAGGCCTTGCCGTAATGCTTGTGTTTGCCGCCCCCTGTTTTGGCGCGTCGCAGGGGCCTAATTCACCCGGCACAGCAGCAGATGATGCTGTCGTAGGAACTGAATCGTGGGCAAATCCTAATAATAGTAAGGTGAGTGATGGTATTTATGCGACAACAGTCCTTAATAATTACAGAGCGAATACAAGAGATAAGTATGTGCAAATTGTTAAGTCTGACGGATCCATAGGTTCTGCGAACAAAGCGGCGTCGGATTATTGGGTATATCGAACGGACACATACGCCTCTTACGGCGGTCCTGCCGATTTATGGGGTGAAAGTTGGGATGCCGACAAAATTAATGACGCCGATTTTGGCGTAGTAATTTCCGCTTATTCAATTAAGGAAGATTATGCTGAGAATATAACTCATTACCTTAGGGCGACAAATTTTGGGTTCTCTATTCCTGCAGGGGCAACAATAAACGGGATATTTGCTGAGGTTGAAAAACAAAGGGGCGGCGGAGGATCGAGTGAAACTATATACATCGACCATGTCCGCATGACGGTTTATTATACCGAAGCCACTCCTCCGGTCACCCGCCTTCGCAACTCTACCTGGAGGAACGCTACTATAAGATGAAGGTGAAAAAGGCAAAAACCTTGCAATTATTATGCGCCGATAGTATATTATTAGTTGTGCTTGTTATATATAGAGGGGCATCGCAGACAGCCGAAATGATAGTGTGATATGAAAAAACTTTTGCCGGTCTATTTTATTCTATTTTTGCTTCTTACCGCAGCGGCCTCAAGGGCTGTGCAGCTCGGGGGAGCAGATTCCACTTACCCCGAAAAGGTCCCCGGCACCTTTGAAGTGTCCGGCCAGACCACTTTTAACAGCCAGTCTTACACCTGGCCGTCTCTGCAGGGGGAAACCAACACTTTTCTCAAGAACACGGGGTCCGGTGTTCTTACCTGGGAAGGCGTAAGCGTTACTCCTGGAGGCGACAGCGGGGCGGTTCAATTTAACGCAGGAGGTTCTTTGTCGGGAGAGGCTACTAACTTTTTCTTTGACAGCACCAACAAACGCCTTGGAATAGGCACGGGAGCTCCTACTGCCACTCTTGAAGTAGCGGGGGACCTTTTGCTTACCGGCTCGGGTGATTCCAGTGTGGGAGGCAATCTGTCTATCGGTTCCGCCGGAGCCTCAATAGAGGCCTCCACGGGCAAGTATTACGGGGATGGTTCCGAACTTACCAATGTGACGCCTTCGGGAGCCGCTGGAGGCTCGCTTTCGGGCACATATCCAAATCCAACTATAGCGGCCGGAGCGGTTGCAACAGCAGAGATAGCAAGCGGAGCGGTAACGGGACCTAAACTGGCAGACGCACTTACCGGAAGTTTTAGCATTAACACTACCGGCGCGGGAACCTTTGAAGAACTAGTTCTTTCAGGTTCAGGCAATTCCTCTTTCAGCGGGGACCTTGCCATCGGTTCCGCAGGAGCCTCTATAGAAGCTGCCACCGGCAAATATTACGGGGACGGTTCCGAACTTACCAATGTTACGCCTTCGGGAGCGGCTGGAGGCTCTCTTTCCGGCACATATCCAAATCCAACTATTGCGGCCGGAGCGGTTGCAACAGCAGAGATAGCAAGCGGAGCGGTGACGGGGCCTAAACTGGCAAGCTCTGTTGATGGAAGCTTCAGCATCAATACTTCAGGAAAGGTCACAGCCGAAGCTTTTTACGGCAGCGGAGCGGGGCTTACCGGTGTTTCTGCCACTCCCGCGGGCGGGGAGGGGGCGGTCCAGTTTAATTCAAGTGGCACTTTATCGGGCGAAGCTACAAATCTGTTTTATGATGTTACGAATAAGAGGCTCGGCATCGGTACGGGGACGCCAGCTTCGGAGTTGTCCGTTAAAAGTTCTTATTCTGAGATCAGGCTTCATGTATCCGGATTCAATCCTTCTGTAAAGCTATATGACCAGGGAAGCCATTCATGGAACATACACTCTGATTATATAGCCGGTGATTTGAAATTTACAGCAGCGACAGGCACCAATGATGATCGTTTTATAATTAAACAATCCGGTAACATTGGCGTAGGGGCAAGTGCTCCGGGTTCAAAACTTGAGGTCCAGACCGGTTCTGCGGACACAAAGGGTTTGATAGTCAAGGCCTATGATTCGCAGTCGGCAGATCTGACGGAATGGCAGAATAGTTCCGGGACGATAATAGCTTCGGTGGATGCCTCGGGCAATTTCAAGTTCGGCTCGGGAGCTTCCACCGAAGCCTCGACCGGAAAGATCTGGGCAACTACTTTCTACGGCAGCGGAGCAGGGCTTACAGGTATAAGTCTGGGAACTTTTACCCAATACGGGGTAGCCTATGCCGATACAACTTCATCACTTTCCTCCACTGTGGCGGGCTCAACAGGAAAGCTTTTGAAAGGTGTTACTTCGGGAGCTCCGGTGTGGTCAAACCTGTATTACCCGGACAGCTATACAAGGTACGCTCTGGTGTATGCTACAACAACGAGTTCTCTGGCTGCCACATCGGCAGGAGCAACAGGAAAACTTTTGAAAGGGGTTACTTCGAGTGCTCCGGTGTGGTCAAACCTGTATTACCCGGACAGCTATACAAGGTACGCTCTGGTGTATGCTACAACAACGAGTTCTCTGGCTGCTACCGCAGCGGGGACGTCGGGAGCGGTATTGAAAGGAGTCACTTCTTCTGCTCCTGTCTGGGGGCAGTTGTCTCTTGAAACTGATATGACAGGGATACTGCCCGTAGTAAGAGGCGGAACCAGTGTAGGGACTTTTACGCAATACGGTCTGGTTTATGCTTCGACAACTTCTTCGCTTACTGCTACTTCGGCGGGTGCAGCAGGAAAGCTTTTGAAAGGGGTTACTTCGGGTGCTCCGGTGTGGTCAAACCTGTATTATCCGGACAGCTATACAAGGTATGCTCTGGTATATGCTACAACTACGAGTTCTCTGGCGGCAACGGCGGCGGGTACAACCGGAGCTGTATTAAAAGGGGTAACTTCCGGGGCTCCCGTATGGGGACAGGTTTCTTTGTCCGATGATGTAACCGGTGTGCTTCCGATAGCAAAGGGAGGAACAAATGCTTCTTCCTTTGCGATAATCGATAATGATGAGGATATTAACGATGGAGCCCTGATATTTTATAAAAGAAGTACTCCTGTTTTGTCGGGAGAAGCAGGAAGCGTGTATTTTGACGCATCAAATAAACGCCTTGGCATTGGGACAAGGTCTCCCAACAACCTTATCCAGGTCAGGGACCTGATCAATTTTAAGGACAGCAATTACAGCACTTTTCTGGGATTGCAAGCCGGAAAAAGCAATCTTTCAGGAGGCACTTACAACACGGCGGTGGGATATCAATCTCTCTATTCTGCGACCACAGGGAACTATAATACCTCTATAGGTTACCAGACGCTGTATTCAAATGTAACGGGAGTTGCCAATACAGCCGCTGGAACGAAAGCACTTTATTCAAATACCTCAGCCTACCATAATACTGGTTTGGGCTATAATGCCCTTGCTTTTACTACTACAGGCGGATATAACACGGCAATAGGAAGCGCGGCACTTTATTCCAATACATCGGGGATAAGCAATACTGCAAGCGGGTATGGAGCGCTGGTTGACAATACCACGGGAGCCGGTAACTCAGCTTTTGGAAGAGAGGCTTTGGCCAGCAACTCTGAAAAAAGCCATAATACGGCAATGGGCTATAGGGCTATGTACAGCAACAGCGGGGGCGTTGATAATGTTGCTGTTGGGTCGGAGGCTCTCTACAGCAATACTTCGGGATACTACCAGACCGCTATCGGGAGAAGGGCGCTTTATAACAACACTACGGGGATCCGCAATACTGCTGTTGGTTATTACGCGCTTTTTAATAATACCGAGGGCATTAACAATGTTGCTGTTGGCGGCGTAGCGCTCAATAGCAATACAAGCGGAGATAGCAACACCGCGCTTGGCTATGCGGCTCTAAATTACAATCAGACCGGAAACTACAATACTGCCGTGGGACACCAGGCTTTGAGCCAAAACACAGCGAGCAACAACAACGCTTTTGGCTACAGGGCTCTTTATTCCAATACGACAGGCCGCTACAACAGTGCTTTTGGCTATAGGGCTCTTTACTTAAGTGTTACTGCGACAAATAATGCCGCGTTCGGATATGAGGCAGGCAGGGATACCACGGGGAATTCTAATACATTCCTCGGTTATAGAGCGGGAGATCAGGTCACAACAGGTTCTCAGAATATTGTGATCGGCTACAATATTGATGCACCCTCCAATACGGGGAATTCTCAAATGACGATAGGCAACATTATTTTTGGAACAAATATTGCCGGGACCGGAACAACCATAAGTACCGGGAACATAGGCATCGGCATAAACAATCCCTCATACAAACTTGATGTGGCGGGTGGATTAAGGGCAACAGGGGCGGATGTGGACCTGACAGGCCTTGGCAGCGGCACTGGCACGGCTCTTTACCTTACAGGTTCAAACCGGGTGGTCAAACTTTCTTCAAGCAAAAGGTATAAGACGGACATAAGGGATTATGACCGGGATATGTCCGACCTTGGAAAGCTGTCCCCGGTCAGGTTTAAATGGAACGAGAGCACGGCCACTCCGGGCAAAGAAGATTTTGGGCTGATAGCGGAGGATGTGGAAAAAGTCTTCCCTGAACTTGTCACCTACAATTCAAAAGGCCAGGTGGAAGGCGTTGATTATGCAAAATTGTCCGTGGTCCTTCTAAAAGCCGTTAAGGAGCAGGCAAACAGCATCGGCAGGCAAAAAATGACCGTTTCGGTCAAGACCTCGGACTGCCGCTTGTCGGCCACAGACGAGGCTGTCATCTGTGATTCCGGATCTCCTTTAACAGTGACCCTTCCCCAAGCTACGGGTTCGGGAAGAAAGCTTTATGTTAAAAATGTCAATGCCGGCGCTGTATCGGTCATGCCGTTTACGGCAGATACCATAGACGGCCAACCGGTAAAACACCTTAATCAGTGGGATTGCATTACTGTGGTGGACTACGCATCTTCAAAATGGGCCGTACTGTACTGACCCGCCTCTGCGCCTGACCATCCTCAAGGGCTCTTTTGTCTATTGACATTGTTTGATATATAACAAATAATAGAACTGTTAATACGAATTACCGGGGTGCTTACTTTTGAAGCGCATAATTGCGTGGATAATATTATTTGTCATGGTCAATTCAACCGCGCTGGCGGCATATATGTCATCGGGCAGGCTCTCGAGCACCGGGGCGGAGGAGCGGCTTTCCCGGAGCTTCAAGCTTTCGGGATCGCTGTCCGGCAGGGCAAAGAACACTCTGACAGGGAAAAGCTATATCCTTGACGGCGGAATAGGAACCTCGGCGGTCATGTCCCCTGTCAATGTGGCATCGATAACTCCGTCTTACGGGTATAATTCGGGTGTTATAAGCATTTCGGAGATAAACGGCGACGGGTTTAGCGCCGGCGCCTCAGTAAAACTTGTTCTTGACGGGGAGACCCCTGTGGAGGCTTCAGAAGTTAGTTTTGTGTCGGGTTCGCTTATGTCGTGCAGGATAGACCTGACAGGCAAGAAAAAGGGCAGGTGGGACGTGGTCGTGGAAAACCCCGACGGTTCAAAAGGAGAGCTCAAAGAAGGTTTTGAGATCATGACCTGGGCCTCGGCCGGGCTCCTGATCTGCTATCCAAATCCTTTCGATCCTTTAGCAGGCCGGGCTTCGCTTATCTTTGAACTGGAAAAGGATTCTGATACATCCCTGTATCTTTTCAACATTTCGGCGGAACTCGTCTATCGGCGCGACTTTGCTTCAGGCTCCAACGGGGGTAAGGCAGGAACTAACAGCATAGAATGGGACGGTGTTGATTCGTTCAGCCGAGGGGCCGGCAGCGGGATCTACTTTGCCAGACTGATAGAGCGGCCCACAGGAAAGGTCCTGTCAAAAGGGAAAATAGCGGTCTTAAGGCGCTCCGGCGCGGCTACTCCGGGCAAAGGGCCCGACCTGGCGCTTTTGATATCTTTGGCCCTTATGGGAATGGCGGGACTGGCGGGGCTGGGAAGATATTACGGCATCTTAAGGCGAAGAAAGAAATAACATGAAAAAAGCGGCTTTCTTGTTCCTGGTGTTATTGCTTTTAGGCGCCACGGCGCTGGCGCAAAGCTATACAGAGGACATTACAAAAATAGGCGCGGGGGCCCGTCCCATGGGCATGGGCAAAGCATTCGTTGCTGTTTCAGACGACATAAACTCTCTTTTCCTGAATCCGGCCGGACTTGGACAGGCGGACAGGTTCCAGTTCACCAGCATGTACACATCGCTGTTTGACGGAGAACTCAATTATGTGCTGTTCGGAGCTTCCAATCCTTTCAATTTCGGGAGCCTTGGCTTTGGCTTTATTTCCACCGGTACGGGGCAGATCCCGTCGCCGGGGCCTACTTCAATCACTTATTTTGACTATTATGACAGGCTTTTTCTCCTTTCCTATTCCCTGCGCGGTCCCGTCCGCTTCGGCGGCGGGCTTTTAAGGGCCGGGGTCAATGTGAAATATTTTGCCAAAGGATTCACCGACACTGTCAACAAGCACGGCTCAGGGGTGAACGCGGACCTGGGTATAAAACTGGACTACGAAGACGGGCTCAGCTTTGCGGCCAACGCCCAGAATCTGCTCGGCAGCGGGATCTCATGGGATACGGGGGCTGTGGACAGCCTGCCTTCGGTCCTAAAGATAGGGGCCGCAAAACGGCTGTTTGACAGCAAGCTGCTTCTTGCGGCAGACTGCGATGTTCCCGCTTCAGGCTCTCTTCCGGCCCCGATGCACGCGGGTGTCGAATACAGGTACAGCAAATATCTTACTTTACGCGCGGGACTCGACCAGTCGATCAGCGCTTCTTCTTCTCTGGTCAACAATCTGGCCGCCGGCATAGGCCTTACCCTTGACTCTTTCCGTTTTGATTACTCTTACAGGCTGTACCAGGAGAGCTCTATGAATGCTGCGCATTTTGTCTCTTTTTCGGTGCTGTAACATGAAAAGAATGATCATTGTTTGCGGGGTCTTTTTGATCGCGGTGGTCGTGCTGTTTTCGGACGCGGGAGGTCTGGCACAGACAAAATCCTTGGGACTACTTGCCAACCCGCCTTCGCCCAAGCCTGTTACCGGCATTGCCAGGGCTTCGATGACCGCGTCCTGGGGGACCAACGGCAATCCGTCGGGAACAGAATATCTGTGTGAAAACATCACCACGATGTCTAATTCGGGATGGATCACCGATACCTCCTGGGTTTGTACGGGGCTTGCATCCGGCTCCGCTTATAGTTTCACGGTCAAGGCCAGAAATGACGACGGGATTGAAACAGTGGCTGTCAATCTCGGCGCAAAAAAGACAATGTCTTATATCGAGATCAACGATTCGCAGCCAAGCGACGGGGACCTCATCTCGAGCAGGCCGGCGATCAAGTTCAGGATAGATCACTCTGTTGCTCTTGACACTGCCCAGTGCGGAGCCGTGATAGACGGGACTTTTTATGTCCATGACAGCAGAGAGGAAGGTTCGGGGTATACCGTTTTTACTTATACAGCAAAAAGTTCCTTAAGCTCAGGAAGGCACGAGATCGGGGCAAAAGCAGTTGATTCGGACGGTTCGGTATACCAGGATTCTATCAGGAACCTTCAGGTAAAAGGCGATACGCCGGTCCTTGCCGGAAGCCCCCTCTGTTATCCAAACCCGTTCGATCCATCCCAGGGAAATGCTGTAATAGCATATTCTCTTTCGATGGATTGCGACATAAGCGTGTACATTATCGATGATGCCGGAATGGTGGCGGTAAAGAAGGAATATTTGTCAGGCAGCGCGGGCGCCCGAAGCGGCTATAACGAGATCGAATGGGACGGCAGCAGCGTTTCGGGGTCAAACCTGCGCAACGGTGCGTATGTTGCGGTAGTAACGGCATCGGGCACACTACTGGGGAAGGCAAAACTTATGCTTTTGAGGAGCAGATAAGCACAAAAAATGAGGGTTTTAGTCCATAAAGGGCTGACTGCAATTTTTCTGACGGCGCTTACGCTGTTTTTGTGCGGCGGCGAGCTGCCCGCGGCGGAAATGTGGCTTACCGGCAACAGCGCCAGGCCTATATCGATGGGAAGGGCCTACACAGCGGCTCAGAACGACATTGGTACACTGTTCTACAACCCGGCGGGGATATCGGAAGCCGTCTCTTTTGAGATGTCCTCGCTTTCAACAAAGCTGGGGGGGGATTTTAGTTATTCTTCGTTCGGCTGTGCCATACCTTTGCCGAGGGGTGTTATAGGGCTCGGTGTAATGTGGGAAAGTTCAGCGGGTTTTTATGAAACAACAAGAGAGGCATCGGGAAGAGTGGCAAGCACCCGGTCGTTTGATTATTCCGGCAATACACTGTTCTTTACTTATGCCGACAGGTTCAACGACCAGTGGAAATACGGTTCCAGGCTCAGATATGAGGGAGAGAATGCTCAGGGAGTGTCGGGCGGAACAGGGTCAAAACTGGTGGTAGATGCCGGACTGGTATATGACAGGAGCTCCGATATGTCGCTGGGGCTCAGCGTTTCGAACCTGCTGTCGGGCCGTATGTTGTGGAGCAACGGTTATGCTGATGAACCCTTGCAGGAGATCAAGATGGGAGTTTCTTACAGGCCCAGAAAGAACATGGAGCTTTTGCTGGACCTCATCAATTCGCCCGGGTCTCCTTTTTTAATTAAGGCAGGAATGGAATTAAGGCAGAACCAGATGTTTTCCTTAAGAGGCGGGATAGAACAGGTCCCGGCCGGGGACGCCACTTCCATGAACTTTACCATGGGGCTGGGAATAGAAATGAGCGGGTTTGGATTTGATTACGCGTATCTTTCGGACAGCCAGGTCCCCGGCAATACCACGCAGTTCTTTTCTGTCAAGCTGGTCATTCCGTCGCTTTCCAAAGAAAAATATGTCGAAGCCGACTTCAGCAAATGGCTTAAGGCCTGGATAGATTCAGCGCAGAGCGATCTCAACAAAGGAAATCTGGCCGATGCTTACGAGAAACTGGTGATAGCTCAAAGATCATCGCCTGCCAATGACAGAGTGACCCAGCTCCTTAAGGAGGTTGAAGAAGGCCCTGTTTCCCAGCCTACAAAGGAAGCGGCGGCAAAGAAACCTCTTGAAAAGCCCAAACAGGCGGCGCTTACTCCAAGCGATATGGAAAGGATAAAGGATTCGCTGGGCAACGCCCTTAAGTACTTCCATTTTGGCGAATACAATCTTGCCATAGAGGAATGCAAAAAGGCTCTGGCTGTTGATCCCGAAAATGTCCTTGCCTATAAGCGGCTGGGCTCCATTTATTACTTCCTGGGAGACATGAAGAGCGCTTCTGCCGCCTGGGAAAAGGCTTACAACCTGAACAAGAAGGACGCTAATTTGAAAAAACTGATCGACAGCATCAAATCGCAGCTGACAAAGGGCAAGCGGTAAATGCCCGGTTACAGGATCGGAATAGATGTCGGAGGCACTTTTACCCACGCGGTGGCCCTCGATAACTCAACTTATCAACTTACAGGCCAGGTAAAAGTTGCGACCACCCACAGCTCCGTTAACGGAGTCGCGCAGGGTATAATAGAATCTCTTCAGACCCTCATCTCCTCCTGTTCAATAGACCCTTTATCCGTTGTCTTTATTGCTCACAGCACAACTCAAGCTACGAACGCGCTGCTTGAAGGAGATGTTTGCCCAGTGGGGATAATCGGAATAGGGTCAGGGGTCGAAGGGTATAGGGTCAAGGGGGAAACAAATGTCGGAGATATAGACCTTGGCGGGGGGAAGAAGATCAAGGTGTTTTATGAATATGTTGAAAAAGGTGATCGTAGGGGCGACTCACGAATCGCCCCCACAGTGGCAATTAAAAAATTAATGGGGCGTGGCGCAGGTGCCATTGTTGTTGCGGAGGCATTTTCTGTTGATGATCCCGCGGGTGAAAAAGAAGTAATTGAAGCTGCCGGAAAGATGGGGATCCCCGCAACGGGGACCCACGAGATCTCGGGGCTTTACGGGCTGAGGATAAGGACAAGAACGGCTGTCATCAACGCGAGCATCCTTCCCAAGATGCTTGAGACGGCAAAAGCCACAAATGACTGCGTAAAGAAGTCCGGGATAAAGGCTCCGCTTATGATAATGCGCTCCGACGGAGGGGTCATGTCCATTGATGAAGTGAGCAAAAGGCCGATACTTACCATTCTTTCCGGTCCCGCTGCGGGTATAGCATCGGCCTTGCTGTATGTGAAGATCTCGGACGGGATCTTTCTGGAAGTGGGTGGTACCAGCACCGACATAGCAGTGATAAAGGCGGGACGGGCTGCTGTAAAAAGTGCGCAGATAGGCGGACACAAGCTGTATCTAAGGACCCTTGATTCCAGAACTGTGGGGATCGCGGGAGGTTCTATGCCTGTTATTTCGCAGGGCAGGATGCTTGATGTGGGGCCGCGCAGCGCGCACATAGCGGGACTTAAATATGCTTCATTTTCATCCCCTGATGAGATAACTGCCGATACTCTTGGCAGTAAGATAGCCGTAACAACCACCTGCGCGGCCAACGCGCTTGGGATCGTGAAAGAGGGGGAGTGGGCTTTTGGCAGCCGGCAAGCAGTGAAAAAAGCGCTGGAGCTGCTTGGGCTTTCCGCGGAAAGGCTCCTGACCATCGCATGCTCAAAAGTGGTCAAGGTCGTGGAGGACCTTGTTAAGGATTACAAACTTGATAAGGATTCCATAACTCTGATCGGCGGCGGAGGGGGAGCCGCGGCGATAGTGCCGTTCACTGCAGGAATGATGAAGCTTCCCCACAAGATAGCAGAAAACCACGCTGTTCTGTCGGCGATAGGCGCCGCTCTGGCAATGGTCTGCGATACGGTAGAAAAGAACATTGTGGACCCTTCAAAAGACGACCTTTTGAGGGTGCGCAGCCAGGCCAGGGATTCTGTTATCAGGATGGGGGCTTCTGAAGCCAGTGTGGAGGTGACGGTAGAAATAGATAAACAGAAGAACCTGGTGCGCGCCTGCGCCAGGGGTTCTATTGAGCTTAGAAAGAGGGACCTTCTCAAAAAGGAACTGCCGTTTGAGGAAAGGAAGAAGATCGCGGAAGCATCTATGAAGATAACTTCTGCCGAGCACGGCGCAGATAACGGCTGGTTCGAGGTCTTTAACGGCACAATTGACGAGAAGACATTTTTCGGTCTGCTTTCCAAAAAGGTGCAGGCGCTGCGGGTTGTTGACAGGGAAGGCGTTATAAGGCTCTCGTTTGGCAGCGCACAGGCCTTTGAGGGCCGCCCGCTTAAGGAACTCCTTGAGCAATACTCTTCTTTCGGGGACGGAGGCCAAACGGTTCCCGGCGTTTATGTCCTTGCCGGTCCCAGGATAATAGACCTTTCCAACCTTGCCTCAGCGGCCCAGATGCTGGACCTTTACGCGATAGAAACACAGGGATTGGACCCGGGGGATAAGGTTGTTATAATACTGGTAACGGAATAGGGTCCCGACCTTAAAAGGTTGGCTCCTTGGAAAGCAAGGCAGGAGCCGAACATTCATGTTCGGGTCAAAGAGGAACCATGGCAAAAGAAGTAAAGCCCGGGAAAAAGTTCGATTATCCCCTTGAGACGGTGCTCAAGGTAAAAAAGATCAAGGAAAAGAAAGAGCAGGAGAAATTTGCCGAATCCCAGAGAGAGTACTACCTGGAAAAACAGCGGGAAAAAGAGATCGAGGACGAAAAAAAAGCAAAAGCGACCGAGCTCAAGGGAATGATGAAAGGCGCTATTTCCAGCATGGACAAGATCATGCAGCGCAAACAGCACCTCAACCTCCTCAAGGAGCATCTGGACGCCCAGATAGAAAAAGTGATCGAGGCCAGCAAAAAACTGGAAAAACAAAGAGGAAAACTTCTTATCGCCATGAAGGACCGCAAGATCATAGACAAAGACAAAGAGCACAAGCTGGACAAATACAACGAAGTGATGAAGCAGCTTGACATCAAATTCATGGACGAGATCGCGACATTAAGGTTTAAGAGAGAAAAGATGAAGGGCGAGGGACAGATCTAGATTAGACGGCCTTTTTTACTTTGCCGGCCTTCATACATTTGGTGCAGACATACTCTCTTTTGACCACGCCTTTGACTATTATGCGGAGCTTTTGAAGGTTTGGCAGCCACAGCCTTTTTGTCTTTCTGTTGGAATGGCTGACCCGGTTGCCTGTTACCGGCCCTTTATGACATATAAAACATCTGCGTGACATGATTTTATTCTCCAGATACAAATATATCATATAGGACAGCCTGCTGCAACGCAGTTATTGATTTTATCGATATTCTTTGTTAGAGTTTAACCGGAGGTAGAGGGATGAATATTAATCCGGAATATCTGGTGGACAAGAAGGGGAAAAAGAAATCCGTGGTTTTCTCGCTGCGCGATTATGAGCGCCTTATGGAGTATCTTGAGAACATGGAAGATTCTATGGACCTAAAAAGAGCAAAGCGTTCCGCCAAGAGCTTTAAAAGTCTAAGCGAGATCGCATCTCACTTTAAAAGGGCCGGCCGTCTGCGCTGATAATGTACAAAGTCATTATCGAACGCAGGGCCTACAAAGAAATGGACCGCCTGCCTCGGCAGACTCTGTCCCGCATCATAAAGTCCATCAGCGCGCTTAGCCTTGATCCAAGACCATCAGGAGTTAAGAAGCTGTTCGTTCATAATGGCTGGAGGATCAGAATAGGCGATTACAGAGTTCTGTACTCGATAGATGATTCAAAAAAGGTTGTTGCAGTTTATAGGATCAAGCACAGGGGAGATGTCTACAGGTAAGTATTTCCTGTGCTAAAATTACTTCATGACCCCAGATCTTGACACCCCTGTCCAGTACCTCAAAGGAGTCGGCCCCAGCCTGGCAAAATTGTTCTCAAAATTGGGAGTGAGCACGGTCAGGGACCTGCTCTTTTATTTTCCCAGGGACTGGGAGGACCGCAGAAATATACAGCCGGCGGCAAAGCTTTCTGCCGGAGAGGACTGCCTGGTAAAAGGCATTATAAAAAGCGTCAGGGCCGAGAGGACAGGCAGGGGCTTTAACCTTGTTAAGGCCGTAATAAGCGATGACTCCGGCTCTGTGCTTGCCACCTGGTTCAACCAGCCTTTCGTAGAAAAAACGCTCAATTCAAAAAAAGGCAGCGCTGTCATTATTTCCGGCAGGGCGGACATAAACCCTTATTCAGGCGGGCTGGAAATATCAGTTAAGGACTATGAACTGCCGGACGGCTGTGAAGAAGCTTTGGCGGTAGTGCCAAAATATCCTCTTACGGCAGGGCTATACCAAAAGACCGTAAGGCGCATCATGAAAAAGGCTCTTGAACTGTGCCTGCCACGGGTAAAGGACCCTCTTCCCGAGCAGGTCTCAAAAGAACTTGGAATGGGATTTTCTTTGGCCGTAAAAGGCCTGCATTTTCCGTCGGTTCCCGAAGAGGCCGAAAGATGCCGCCAAAGGATAGCCTTTAACGAGTTCTTTCTTTTGCAGAGCGCGATAGCCATTAGGCGCAAAGAGATAAGACAGGACACAAAGGGTATAGCTTTCGACACAGAGGCCGAGCTTGTGTCAAAATTCCTTTCTGTCCTTCCATTTGAGCTGACCGGCGCGCAGAAAAAGGTCCTGGGATCGATAAAAAAGGACATGGCGTCTTGTAAGCCCATGAACCGGTTGGTGCAGGGGGATGTCGGCTCCGGAAAAACAATTGTTGCCGTTATCTCCTGCGTAACTGCAGTGTCCAACGGGTATCAGGCCGCGATAATGGCGCCCACAGAAATACTGGCCCAGCAGCATTATTTTAAGATCAAGGAATTGGTCTCAAAATTGGGGATCAAGGTCCAATTGATAACTGCAGGTGAGAATAAAAAGAGCAAGAGGCTTAAGAGCAAGAGTGAAGAAGGCAATGCAATCGACGGGCCGTGCATTGTTGTGGGGACGCACGCGCTGATCCAGGAGAGCATCAAATACTCTAAGCTGGGGCTTGTGGTGATAGACGAGCAGCACAGGTTTGGCGTGATGCAGAGGACCCAGTTAAGGGCAAAAGGCAATAATCCAGACCTGCTTGTAATGACCGCGACTCCCATACCGAGGACTCTCGCTTTCACTATCTACGGCGACCTTGACCGCTCGGTTATAGACGAACTTCCCCCGGGCAGGACCCCTGTAATGACCAAATATGTCAGCGAGGGCAAAAGAGCATCTCTTTACGGGTTCATGGAAGAAGAAATATCCAAAGGGCGGCAGGCGTATGTGGTCTGCCCGTTGATAGAAGAATCCGAGAAAATAGACCTTAAGGCGGCAAGGCAGACCTGCGACACTCTTAAAGCGGTCTTTTCCGATCATAATGTTGAACTGATGCACGGCAGGATGAAACCCGCAGAAAAAGAAAAGATAATGAAAGCTTTTAAAGAGAACAAGATACAGGTCCTGGTTTCCACCACCGTGATAGAGGTCGGCATCGATATTTCTAACGCCAGCATAATGCTGATAGAACATGTGGAACGGTTCGGCCTTTCGCAGCTGCATCAATTGCGGGGCCGCATCGGCAGGGGAGCGGAGCAGTCTTACTGCTTTTTGATGGGAAAGGCCTCTTCGGAAGAGTCAAAGGCAAGGGTTAAAGTGATGCTCGAGACCAACGACGGGTTCAAGATAGCCGAAGCGGACCTTAAACTGCGCGGGCCGGGAGAATTTTTAGGCGTGAGACAGTCCGGCCTGCCTGAGTTCAAGGCTGCAGACATAATACGCGACGCGCAGCTGCTGGAGAAAGCAAGAAAAGCAGCTTTTGATATAATCAGTAATGACCCCGACCTGGCAGAGCCTCAGAGCCGGGAACTGAAGACAGAGGTGTTTGGCAGGTACGGGAAATTCTTTGGACTGGATGTGATCAACTGATGAGAGTGATAGGAGGCTCGGCAAAAGGGCGAATGCTTAAAACGGCTGTTTTAGGGGGAGGCAAAAAAATACGGCCTCTTTCTGACCAGGCAAAGGAAGCTCTCTTCAACATACTTGCTCCTGTCATAGAAGGCAGCGCGTTTCTTGACCTTTTCGCGGGGTCCGGCCAGGTGGGGATAGAGGCTCTTTCCCGCGGGGCCGCTTTGTGTCTGTTCTGCGAAAAAGAAGGCAAAGCGGTCCATTTTATAAAAGAGAACCTGGAGCTCTGCGCCCTGTCCGACAGGGCCGAGGTCTATGTGCTGGATGTGCTGCGGGCAGTTGATGTCCTGGACAAGAACAAGGCTCTTTTTGATGTGATCTTTATAGGGGCCCCTTACGGCCAGAAGATACTGATAGAGACTTTGGAAAAACTGTCAAAAAGTGCTATATTAAGGGAAAAAGCCGTGGTAATAGCCGAGCATACAAAAAGGCAGGAAGTCAGTTCCGAATACGGACCGCTCAAGAAATTCAGAGAGAACAAGTACGGGGATACGGTGTTCTCGTTCTACAGGATGGAACAATGAAGATCTGTGTATATCCGGGCAGTTTTGACCCGATAACCAACGGACATCTTGACATAATCAAGAGGGCGCTTAAGACCTTTGACGAGGTCTATGTGGCAGTCTTGCACAATCCCGAAAAAGAGCCCAATTTCTCTTTTGTGCAGAGGATGAAAATGGTAAAAGAGTCGGTTTCCGGCATGAAAAAAGTGTCTGTCGAGAGCTTTGACGGGCTACTGGTGGACTATGCGGCCTCAAAGGGGGCCTGTGCTATAATTAGAGGGCTGCGGGCTGTTTCGGATTTTGAATTTGAATTTCAGATGGCCTTGACCAATGCCAAAATGCAGCCCAGGATAGAGACCGTGTTTTTGATGACAGGATATAAATATTCTTATCTAAGCTCGAGCCTGGTGATGCAGATAGCAAGACTGGGAGGGGATGTGTCGGACCTGGTGCCTGCTGCGGTGAACAAAGAACTTAAGACCATTAAAAAGACCGAAAGGGGCAAATAATGGACAAGATCCTGGGACTGCTGGACACTCTGGAATCCCTAATCCTGGACAGCCTAAAGATCCCGATGACCGGAAAGACCCTGATCAACGAAGCCGATGTCCTGGCTGTCATAGACAAGATAAGGCTGGTGCTGCAGGGAGAGCCCGGCATTACAATGAGAGCCCCTCAGGAAAGACAGGAAGCCCCCTCCGCAAGGATAAAAATGCCGCAGGTTAATGATGCCGCGGAAGTGTCCGGACAGGACGCGCAGGCCAAGGCCATGGAGATAATACAGCAGGCCTATCAGGCCGCGGCGGAGATCAAAGGGGGCGCCAACAAATACGCCGATGATGTCCTTTTAAGCCTTGAAGCCAACGCCAACAAGATAATCAGGACCATCAAGAACGGCAGGCTGCGCCTCAACAAGACCTTTGGAGGCCAGATCAGCGCGCAGTCCTCTTCCGAGACCGAGGGAAGCTCTGTTGAGAACTGACAAAAGGAACAACTCTCAGCTTAGAAGCGTCAGCATAACCAGGGGATTCATCAAGCATCCTGCCGGCTCCGTTCTGGTGTGCATGGGCGATACCAAAGTCATCTGCACTGCCACAATAGAAGAGAATGTTCCCCCGCACAAAAAGGGCTCCGGCTCCGGTTGGGTGACGGCAGAATACGGCATGCTTCCCGGCTCTACATCCCAGAGGAACAAAAGGGAGTCTTCAAGCGTCAGAATAAAAGGAAGGACCCAGGAGATACAGCGTCTTATCGGCAGGAGCCTGCGCGCCGTTATGGACCTGGAACTGCTGGGCGAGCGCACTATCCTGCTTGATGCCGATGTTATACAGGCGGACGGGGGAACGCGCACGGCCTCAATAACCGGTTGTTTTGTGGCGATGCATGACGCGGTCCAAAAACTGCTTAAGGACGGCAAGGTAAAAAGAACCCCGATAAAGGACTTTGTTGCAGCGGTAAGCGCCGGCATAGTTGGAGGAGAAGTTCTGCTGGACCTTAATTACAGCGAGGATTTTCAGGCCTCTGTTGACATGAACATTGTAATGACAGGCTCTGGAAAACTCGTTGAAGTTCAGGGCACCGCAGAAACCGAGCCTTTTTCTAAAAAGAGACTGCTTGAATTGATAGAGACTGCTGCCGTCGGGATCAAAGAACTGATCGAATCTCAAAAGGAAGCTCTAAAATGAAAGCCCTTATCTTATCGGGAGGAAAAGGCTCAAGGCTGCGGCCGCTTACCCACACAAGCGCCAAGCAGCTTTTGCCGATAGCCAACAAACCGATAATCTTTTACGGCATAGAATCGATAGCAGCGGCGGGCATCAAAGAATTTGCGGTCATAGTGGGGGACACCGCGGAAGATGTCATGAGAGAGGTCGGCGACGGCAGCAGATGGGGGATAAGCATAACTTATATCAGGCAGGACCAGCCGCTGGGGCTGGCACATGCCGTCAAGATATCCAGAGACTTTATGAAAGACGAGCCTTTCATAATGTACTTGGGCGACAACATGCTAAAAGAGGGCATCCCCGAACTGGTAGCTAAGTTCAAGTACGAAAAGCCCAACTCTCTTATTCTCCTGACAAAAGTACCCGACCCCCAGCAGTTTGGCGTGGCGGAGCTGGATGCCTCAGGAAAAATAGTAAAGCTGACCGAAAAGCCGAAAGAACCAAAAAGCGACCTTGCCCTGGTCGGCGTCTATCTTTTTGACAAAACTATCTTTGAAGCGGTCGATCTTATCAAGCCTTCGAAAAGAGGCGAGCTGGAGATAACCGATGCGATCTCCCGACTCCTTGAGACCGGACACAGGGTTGAGCATCATGTGGTGAGTGGCTGGTGGAAGGACACGGGAAAACCGTCGGACCTGCTTGAGGCAAACCAGCTGATACTTAAGGACCTGCCGTCCAAAATAACAGGGAGCGTTGACAGGCCCTCCGAGATAAAAGGAAATGTCGTTATCGAAGAAGGGGCCAGGATAGAAAGCAGTATCCTGGAAGGCCCCGCGGTGATAGGCAGGAATACCCTGATAAAAAAGGCCTATATAGGTCCCTATACTTCTGTCTCAAGCGATGTCGTGATAGAAAAAAGCAAGGTGGAAAATAGTATAATAATGGAAGAAGTCTCCATTTCCGGGGTCCACCATAAGATAACGGAGAGCATCATCGGCCGAGGGGTCAGGATAGTCTCTACCTCCGGAAAGGCTGCCGACCACAAGTTCATAATAGGGGACAAAAGCGAGGTGGTTTTGGCATGAGAAAGGTATTGATAACAGGAGGCGCCGGTTTTATCGGCAGCAACTTTACCAGATATCTCATCGGCAAATACCCCGATTATCAGGTGACCGTGCTTGATGCCCTGACCTATGCCGGCAACCTTGACAATTTAAGCGGCCTATCCGGAAATCCCAGTTTCCAGTTCTTTCACGGGGACATAAGGGACAAGAATATAGTGGGCAACCTCATGGCCAACCATGATGCCGTTGTTCATTTTGCGGCCGAAACCCATGTGGACCGCTCAATTGTGGATGCGGATTCCTTCATTTCTACCGATGTCTACGGCACCTATCTATTGTTGGAAGCGGCAAGAGCGGCAAACATCAAGAAATTCGTACACATCTCTACCGACGAGGTCTATGGCGAGGCTCCCGGCAGGCCCTCGCTTGAGGACGACGCGCTGTATCCCAAGAGCCCGTACGCAGCAAGCAAAGCCGGCGCCGACAGGCTGGCCTATTCATACTATACAACTTACGGCGTTCCCGTGGTCATCTCACGCTGCGCCAACAACTACGGGCCTTACCAGTATCCGGAAAAGCTTATCCCGTTCTTTTTGACCAATGCCCTTGAGGATAAGCCGCTTCCCGCCTACGGCACCGGAAAGAACACAAGGACCTGGATACACGCTCTTGACCACTCAACGGCCATTGACCTGCTGCTTCACAGCAAAAGCAATGCCGACGGCAAAGCCTACAACATCAGCTCCAGAGAGGAGTTCTCGGTCCTTGAGATAGCCGAGCTGATACTTGATGCTGTTAAAAAACCGAAGTCGCTCATCAAGTTCGTAAAAGACAGGCCTGGCCATGTGGTGCGCCATGCTGTCGACCCTAAAAAGATGGAAGAGGACTTTGGCTGGCAGGCTAAGACAAAATTTTCTGACGGCATACGCGATACCATAAAATGGTATATTGACAATAGGGACTGGTGGAAAAAGATCAAGGACAAGCAGAAAGACTATGAAGAATTCAGGCAGAAATGGTATGAAAAGAGGTAGCCTTTTGTTCAAGAGGATAATTAAACCTACAGCAGGCCTTTTGGTCCTGACCTTTTTTATGATGCCTCTGAGCTCTGCGGCGCAGGATGCATCCCAGGGTTCCTTTGGTACGCAGTCGCAGTACCTGTATTCTCCGGAGGAGATGAAGGCCTATACGCTTAATCCCGGGGATGAAGTTGCGTTTTCCATCATTGTGGGAGATAACGCAAAGACCCTCAATTACAAGTTCATTATCACCCCTATGGGAGAGGTGTTCATTCCGAGCGTCGGCGTGATAGAGATCATGGGGCTATCCATAAAGGAAGCCAAGGCCAAAATAGATGCCGAGATAAGAAAGCATTTTAAGGAAAAATTCAGGTCCTACCTGGTCCTGATACAGCCCAAGGTGACCAGGCTTAGGATGGAAGGGGACGCCATCTCTATCCCATATACCCAGCGCTATGTTTATGTGTACGGCGAAGTGTCGGCTCCAGGCAGGTTCGCTTTTCTTCCCGGCTCCCAACTTTCGGATTATCTCAATTTTGCCGGGGGTCCCACCCGCAGGGCAAATCTTTCGGGAGTGGAAGTGGTCAGGAACGAAAAAGGAGTTCCGGAGGTATTCAAGGTCAATGCCAACGATCTTGTCTACAAAGGAATTAAAGACCATGATATTGATATTATTTCCGGCGACATAATTAAAGTGCCGCAGAACTTTTTCTACTTTGACGATTTTGCTACCTTTGCGAACACTATCATGCTCGGCATAACGCTCTACTATACTGTGCAGAACTTTATAAAAACGAGGTAAAGATGGAAGACGAGATAAATCTAAAAGACATTCTGGCGGTCCTGTACCGTTGGCGCAGTCTGATATTACTGATCACTTTCCTTTTTGGCGCTGCTGCTTTTATCGCTTTTTCTTTCATGGACCCTGTGTATGAGGCAAAATCAAGGATATTGATGAGATCATCATCATCTTCTTCTATCGGTTCAGTGGCGGGACTTGCGGCTTTGGCGGGAATCAACATCGGTTCGTCCGGGGGCGGACTGGGGGATATACAGGCGCTTATAGAAAGCAGAAAGGTTAACGATTATGTTTCTAAGGAAGCGGCAGTGTTGTCGAAAGACGGAAAACCGGTCGGCCTTGGCAAATTGAAGTCAAAAATTGACGGGGTGTTCCTTGTCATTTCCGTAAGCCATCGCGATCCTAATGCGGCGCAACTCATAAGCAACGCTTATATACATGCCCTGGCGATCTACTGGAACAAGCTCAATTATTCTGAGGCGCAGAAAAAGATCGATTATATTACCGCTGAACTGCCAAAAATACAGGCGCAGCTTGCGGCTGCCGAAAACAAATTGAAAAGCCTGATGTACCTTACGGATCAGCAGGGGGCTGTTGAAACCGTAGATGTTCTGAGAGCCAAGCGCGAGGTCGAAATACTCAACAGCGTTTACACAATGCTGCGAGGCCAGCTTGAATCCGCTAAACTGGACGCCGCAAAAGAGATGTCCCCGTTCTCCGATGTGGAAGAAGCCCTTTTGCCCGAAGCGCCGGTCTCGCCCAGGCGCGGCGTGAACACCGTCATCGGCCTCATTATGGGGCTGTTCGTTTCTGTTTTTGCGGCTTTCCTTCTTGATTATCTGATGCCCCAAAGGCGCAAGTAGACCCGACCTTAAAAGGTCGGCTCCATTGGGAAGCAAGATCGGAGCCGAACCTTCAGGCTCGGGTGGGTAGCGAGGACCCGACCTTAAAAGGTCGGCTCCATTGGGAAGCAAGATCGGAGCCGAACATTTATGTTCGGGATACACATCCCTTCCTTATCGTTCAACCATTGAACACCTGTGCTATAATTGTCCTATCCTATGGACGAGAACGAACTAAAACTCATCGCTGAACTCTCAAAAAATTCGCAGGCTTCGCAGAGATACCTGTCAAAAGCGTTGGACCTTTCGCTTGGAATGGTCAACATCATACTCCACAGGCTGATAGCCAAAGGCTATATGAAGGCAAAACAGCTTGACGGGCGCAGGGTAAGCTATATCCTAACCCCGAAAGGTTTTTCCGAAAAAGTAAAACGCTCTTCCGAGTATATCGCAAGAACGATAGATGCCTTTACATCCATAAAAGAGAGGATCAAGGATAAAATAAAAGGTTTGTACGACAACGGGCACAGAAAATTCGTTATACTTGGTGAAGGCGAACCCGCGGCCCTTACCGGTATGGCGCTTAAAGAGCTGGACCTTATGGACGCTGAGTATGAGCTGCGTACAGCGCTTGATAAGCCGGAGGATGGAACAGCGGTGATCAGAGTGGAAGACCTTTACCGGGAACTTGCAAAGGAACTATAGGAGAATAAAGCGTGAAGATATTGATGCTGGACCTGAAAGCGGAATACGCCGCCCTCAAGAGCGAGATAGACGGGGTTCTGGACAGAGTTCTTGAGAGCGGTCATTTTATTCTGGGGCCTAATGTGGCCGCGCTGGAGGGGGAATTTGCAAAATACACAGGCGCAAAATATGCGGTAGGAGTGGCATCCGGAACTGATGCCTTGTTTTTGGCTCTAAAGGCACTCGGCGTCAAAGAAGGGGATGAAGTCATAACCACGGCGCTTTCGTTTATTGCAACGGCCGAGGCTATTTCTTACACCGGCGCAAAGCCGGTCTTTGTGGATGTTATCCCGGACACTCACAATATAGATCCGGCAAAGCTGGAAGCAGCAATAACCAAAAAGACAAGAGCGATCATTCCCGTACACCTGTGGGGTCTGTGTGCCGATATGGAGCCAATACTTGCGGCGGCAAAAAAACACGGCCTTCTGGTAGTGGAGGACTGCGCGCAGGCTGCCGGGGCCTCTTACAGGGGACAAAAGGCAGGTTCCTTTGGCGATGCCGGCTGCTTTTCCTTTTTTCCGACCAAGAACCTGGGAGCCTACGGCGACGGAGGCATGATAACTACAGATGATAAAGAGACTTATGACAGGATCAAGCTTTTGCATCTTCACGGAAGCAAAGCGAGGGGCGTCCATGAGATCATCGGCTACAATAGCAGGCTTGATGAGATGCAGGCAGCGATCTTGCGGGTAAAATTGAAGCATTTGGACGCATGGAACGATAAAAGAAGGAATAATGCTGCCATATATAGCAGTCTTTTTGGAAAGAGCGGGATCAAGCACCCCGTTGAAAAAGAGGGTTTTAGACACGTTTACCACCAGTACACGATCGAGTTGGACAATAGAGATGACATGATGCAAAAGCTTTCTTCAAAGGAGATTCCTTCATTTGTGTATTACCCGAATCCTCTTCATCTGCAAAAGCCGTATTTGGGACTTGGTTACAAAGCCGGAGATTTTCCTGCAGCAGAAAAGATAGGACGGACAATGTTGTCTATTCCTGTGCATCCTTTCTTGTCAAAGGAAGAAGTCCTTATGGTTGGAAATGCAATTTTGGAAGCGATGTAACAAATGTCCAATTTCCAATGTCTAATGTCCAATTAAGGAGTCGCCTGCGGCGACGACATTTTAATGCAAGACAGCAGAAATGTCCAATGTCTAATTTCCAATATCCAATGTCTAATTTTGGGGATAAGAAATGACCGGTGATGGGAAGAAGTTTGATATTAAAGAAAGAGTGCTGGAATTTGTGGTTGATGTGGCAAGACTTGCTGATAAACTCCCCAGAAAATATTCCGCTCAAACTTACGCAAAGCAGTTGATAAGGGCCAGCTCTTCGATCGGGGCAAACTTGGAAGAGGCTGATGGGGCTGTATCAAGGAAAGATTTTTTGAACAAGCTGGGTATCGCCAGAAAAGAGGCAAACGAAACAAAATATTGGCTGCAATTAATTGACCGCACAGGCCTCTTTATGAACAAGGCTAATATTGCCGAGCTGCAACATTTGCTGTGTGAGAGTGTGGAGCTCAAATTAATCCTGAGCGCGATCATAAAAAACACGAAAGCGAATTCATAATTGGTCATTTGTCATTGGAAATTGTTAATTGGAAATTATTAGAAAGTTTTCATGGATAAAGTAAAAGTTTCAATAATCGGCGCAGGTGTAATTGGTCTGGCGGTTGCATATGAACTATCACAAGATCCGGATGCGGATATCGCGGTTTTTGAGAAATACCCATCATTTGGTCAGGAAACAAGCAGCCGCAATAGCGAAGTTATTCACGCAGGGATTTACTATCCGAAGGGCTTATTAAAAAGCAAATTGTGTCTGGAAGGAAATAGACTTCTTTATGAGTTCTGCCAAAAGCATTCTATAGATCACAAAAAATGCGGAAAGCTGATCGTCGCGGTAAATGACGCGGAAGCAGATAAGATCAAGAGAATATATTCAAATGCGGCCTCGATCGGTATTTCAGAATTAAGACTGACAAACTCAGATGAGATCAAGGACCTTGAACCGGATGTTTTTGCTGTTAAGGCGATCTATTCCGGTTCCACGGGAATAATTGATTCTCACGGTCTGATGCAGAAGCTGCATGACCTGGCAGAAAATAGCGGGGTTATGTTCTCTTTTGGAAATGAGGTGACAGGCATAAGCAAACAAAAGGACGGGTATATTATCACGACTTCGAAAGGCGATGAGGTTATGTCGGAGTTTGTGATCAACTGCGCCGGGCTTATGTCTGACAAAATAGCACAGATGGCCGGCTTTGATATCGAACCTCTCGGTTATAAACTGCATTACTGCAAAGGTGATTATTTTTCAGTATCAGGCGCTAACGGGAGATTATCTCATTTGGTCTATCCTCCTCCACACGAAAAAGGTTATGGCCTTGGTGTCCACGCGACCATAGACCTTACCGGCAGGATCAGGCTCGGTCCAGATACGACATATGTTGATAACATCGGCTACGATGTTGATCTTTCAAAAGCGGGCGAATTTTACGCGGCCGCAAAAAGATATCTGCCGTGGTTGGAAGAAGAAATGGTTGTTCCTGACACATCAGGCATGAGGCCGAAGCTCCAGGGGCCAAATGACCCGGTCGAGGATTTTGTCATAAAAGAGGAGTCTGCCAACGGGTTTCCGGGATTTGTGAACCTTATTGGGATAGAATCGCCCGGGCTGACATCGTGTTTAGCGATAGCAAGGATGGTAAAGGGGACCGTAGACCGCCTACCGTAGACCGGGGACCGGAAAGACAAATGTCCAATTATCAATTTCCAATTTCCAATGTCCAATAGTAAATTGGCAATTGGATATTGGTAATTGGAAATTAGACATTTCTTTGACAGGATCTGTCCAAGTATTTAAGCGCCCTTTCTCCGGCCTCTGACATGTTCTTTCCCAAAGAAATGAAGCCATGATTTTTCATTATCACAAAATCATTGTCTTTAATTATTGCAAGGACTTCTTTGATAAGCGCTTTCGTTCCGTAAGGCTGTTCTTTTGAGGTGCAGGGGATATTTAGTCTGGCCGCGTTGTCCATTATTTTGGTGCAATGGCCGTGAAAGATGGCGTTAATTTCCGGCCGTGGCTGATAGATGACATGGTGCAGAATACTTTCGGAAGACGGGGCTCTTGAACCTTGTGCTTTTACCGTAAATGCCTCCGTATCGGCGCTGTCTATCTCGACAAAATCCCGACCTCTTAAAGTTTCTTTTGAAATAAGTCCGGAAGCGGTAATAATAAATTGTTGAAAGCCGGGCTCTATCCTGTAGCTAAGATTCCCGAAGGTTCCTTTCCCATAGCAGGGGGCGAGCTCTTTTTTATGAAAGATGCCGCACCATTTGATCAGCTCTTTTATCCCTTTATCGTTTGGAGGCGTGTTTGAAAGGAATATCGTTTCGAATTTAGGGGCCGCGGCAATTTCATTCATAAGTTCTCCGGTTTCACGATACCTTTTTCCGTTATTATTCCCGTAATGTATTTTGCGGGGGTTACATCAAATGCCGGATTTCCGGCATTTGAGCCCGGATTGCAGACCAAAACTTCTCTCATGGTACCTTCTTTGTCGCGGCCGGTCTGGTAAAGGACCTCTTTATCGCTTCTTTCTTCGATAGGTATGTCCTTGCCTGTCGGACAATCCTTATCTATGGTAGATGTAGGGGCTGCTATGTAAAAAGGTATCCCATATTCTTTTGCGCAGATCGCTTTTTCAAGTGTCCCGATCTTGTTGCCTGTGTCGCCGTTTGCCGCTATCCTGTCGGCTCCGACGATAATGATATCAATCTTTCCCTTTGACATGAGATGTGCGCCGGCATTATCGGGGATTATTTTGTGAGGAATTCCTTCGTTTAATAGCTCCCATGCGGTAAGTCTAGCTCCTTGTCCGCGCGGCCTTGTTTCGTCTGCATAGACAAATACATTTTTGCCCTTGCGGGCAGCGGCGTACACGGGTGAAAGAGCAGAGCCCCAGTCAACAAAAGCAAGCCAGCCGGCGTTGCAGTGGGTCTCAATATTCATGCCGTCCTTGATCAGTTTTTCTCCGTGTTCTCCGATCAGCCTGCAATGTTGCGCGTCTTCATTTGCTATAGCCAAAGCCTCCTCAAAAGCCGCTCTTTTGGGGTATTTTGAATTAATGGCTTTGTCGAAGACCCTTTTAACCGCATAAAAGAGGGTTTGTGCCGTGGGGCGGGTGGATTCAATTTCGCAGCGGCCATCCGGATGGTTTTCTATGAATGCCTGCGCCATCGCAAAACCTGCAGCTGCGCCTATCGCGCCGGCGCCTCGGACTATCATTGTTCTTATGGCATGGCAGGTGTCTTTATATGTTTTTGCTTCGTGTATCTTGAATTCAAAAGGAAGGAGGTTCTGTTCGATCATGAATACCGAAGACCCATCCATCCAAATTGTGCGGTATTGTTTGTCTTTTACTTTCATTCGCCTTCAAATTCTGTCTGGGCGTAAACAGAATAACCGGCGGCTTCGAGTTTCTTTCTTCCCCCAAGCTCGGGCAGGTCTACAATAAAAGCGAGTTCGATTATGTTTCCCCCGAGTTTTTTGACGAGTTTGGCGGCTGCCGTTGCGGTTCCGCCTGTTGCCAAAAGATCATCGATTATCAGTACTTTTTGCCCCTTTTCTACCGCATCCTTATGGATCTCTATGGTATCGGTCCCGTATTCAAGGCTGTATTCCTCTTTTTCTGTCTCGGCGGGCAGTTTCCCCTTTTTCCTTACCGGAACAAAGCCTTTGCCCAGCAAATAGGCAACGGCCCCTCCAAGGATAAAACCCCTGGAATCTATCCCGACAACCACATCGATCTCTTTTTCCTTATATCTTTTAACAAAATCATCAATGCAGAGCCTTAACCCGACGGGGTCTTTTAAAAGAGTGGTTATGTCGCGGAACATGATCCCCGCTTTTGGCCAGTGGGGCACGGTCCTTATCCTTGATTTTATCGGCATTATATCCTCCTTATCTTTACAGTGTTTGGATTTCCTTGATATGCTTTTTAAGTTGAGGGAGGTTTTTTTGAATTGTATCCCAGACTGTTTCCAAAGATACGGTGAAATATCCGTGGATGAGAAAATTTCTAAATCCGACACATTCTTTCCATTCGACTTTTGGATGTTTTGATTTGATCTCCTCGGGAATATTGTTTGCCGCCTCGCCTATTATTTCAAAATTCCTGATCACAGCGTCAATAATCATGCTGTTGTTTTCAAAACCCTCAAATTTAATGCCAGAAGTATATTTTTCAATTTTATCCATTGCGCTTATAATATCTTCAATGAAGACTTTATATTCCCTTTTTGCGCTAAACATACATAACTTCCCCCAAAATCCTGTCTCTCAAAGCGGGTTTAATGGAGTTTTTGATCACAAGATCAACCCTCTTAGATAAAAGAGCTTCTAAATAATGTTGTAGCCGCACAATATTGAATAAATCATTATGCCCGTTTTCCAGTTCCACAAGAATATCAATATCGCTTTCAGTAGAAAAATCGTCCCTGACACGGGACCCAAAGATCCCTATCATCTTAACAAAGAAATTCCTTTGCAAATATCTTTTTTGATCTCTTAAAGTTTCTTCAATGTTCATATATATCCTCCCAGTATTAATTCTGACATAATATTACAAATCTATCAATGCTTTTCTGGTTGGTTTTTCAATGGAGGGGACCGCAGACCGTGGACAGGGGACCGTTAGGCAGGCATTATATTCTCCCCACAACTTTTATAAGCAAAGTCTTGACCTTTTCGGCGTTCTCTTTCATCCTCTTCAGGATCATTTCGTATGTAACGGGATCTTCGTCATCCTTCCAGCAGTCGTAGTCCGTTGACATGGCGATAGTCTGATAGGGGATGCCGAGTTCATTGGCAAGGATGACCTCGGGACAGGTGGACATGTTTATTATGTCCGCGCCCCAGGCCCTGAACATATGGCTTTCGGCTTTGGTGGAAAATCTTGGGCCTTCTATGGTTATAACGGTCACATCGCGGTTGTATTCGTACTTCATCTCATCGCAGGCCTTGCACAGCACATCGGTCAGATGTTCGTCGTAGGGATGGCTCATCGGGGTATGAAGGACTTCGTCTACATAGTATGTCAGGTTGCGGTGTTTTGTGAAATCTATGAACTGGGAGGGAAATACCAGGTTGCCCGGTTTTATCTCCTGCCTAAGCGACCCAACCGCCGTTGCCGCGAGCACATGAGTGCAGCCCTCGTCCTTAAGCGCTCTCATATTGGCAAGATAGTTTATCTTGGTAGGCGAGATGCCGTGGTCTTTTCCGTGGCGGGAAAGTATCACCACATCGACCCCGCTCAATTTGCCGCAGGTAAGCGTCGAAGACGGCTGGCCGTACTTGTTATTGTGCTCTTTTTCGACGGGGTCCTTAAGAATATCGGGATTATCGAGTCCGGAGCCGCCGATTATGGCTATTTTTTTCACCTTTTGATTATAGACGCGTCTGTATTATAATGTCAATTGTGGATACTGGTAGGTCGTTTTATCTGAGAGGAATGTAAAGAATGCTGTTCAATTCTTGGGAATTTGCCGTGTTCTTTCCCGTTGTAACATTCCTGTATTTCTTTTTGCCGCAAAAATGGAAATGGTTCATGCTTCTTGTGGCAAGCTGTGTTTTTTACATGGCCTTTATACCTGTTTATGTGTTGATCCTGGCCGTTACGATAGTCATAGATTATTTTGCGGGGATATTCATTGAAAACTCAGCAGGCAGGGCCAGGTCTTTTTTTCTTATTGCCAGCGTAATAGCCAATGTGGGTTTTCTGGGGTTTTTTAAATATTTCAATTTCTTTAACGCAAACTTTGATAGACTGGCCCAGCTTATTCATTGGAATTATCCGATACAAAGCCTGGCCATCATACTGCCTATAGGTCTTTCGTTTCACACATTTCAGGCAATGAGCTACACTATAGAAGTCTTTCGCGGCAGACAAAAGGCCGAGCGCCATTTTGGCATATACGCGCTGTATGTTATGTTCTATCCGCAGCTTGTTGCAGGCCCGATAGAGCGTCCGCAGAACCTTCTGCATCAATTCTATGAAAAGCATTCCTTTGAGTACGGGCGAGTCTCTGACGGTCTGAAACTCATGGTGTGGGGAATGTTTAAGAAGGTGGTCATTGCTGACAGGCTGGCTATACTTGTAAATACTGTCTATAATGATCCCACGCCGTATTCCGGCCTCACCTTGATAGTCGCGACCATATTTTTTGCCTTCCAGATATACTGTGATTTTTCGGGTTATTCTGATATTGCGATAGGCGCGGCACAGGTAATGGGCTTTAAGCTGATGGACAACTTTAACAGGCCCTATTTTTCAAAGTCGATATCGGAATTCTGGAAACGGTGGCACATATCACTGTCTACCTGGTTTAAAGATTATCTCTATATTTCTATGGGCGGCAACAGGGTCCCCAAATGGAGATGGCAGTTCAATCTGTTTTTTACATTTGCGGTAAGTGGATTGTGGCACGGGGCGAACTGGACTTACATAATATGGGGCGCCTTGAACGGCTTCTACCTGATCTTTTCACTTTGGACGGAAAAGATAAGGGAAAAGGCTGTGAAACTGTCAAATATCAGAAGGTTCCCCCGGATTTACAAGTATATACAGGTGCTGGTGACATTTTCTCTTACATGTTTTGCCTGGGTATTCTTCAGAGCAAGGAGCATGCATGATGTCAGGCACATATTAACTCACGCTTTTTCCGGCTTGTCCCAAGTGTTTGATATCCGCTATATTGTATCCAGTGTTTCGGGCCTAGGTCTTAGCAGCTACGAGTTTGCGGTTGCTTTAGCCTCTATCGCGCTCCTGTTGTTCGTGCATTCTATCCAAAGGCATGGCAGCATAAGGCACATGCTTGCGGGAAAACCGGCATGGATTAGATGGACGCTTTATTATTCGCTGCTGTACGGAATACTGTTTTTCGGGGTCTTTGAAAAGGCTCAGTTCATATACTTTCAGTTTTGAGGACAATAATGGATAAAGACTTAAAACGGCTGCTGATCAAGATATCTATGATGCTGCTCCCGGGGATAGTTCTGTTCCTGCCTGTTTATACTCTTTTGTACTATTCCAGAGAGCTAATGCCCGTGAAAGAGATTATAGAGATCCACGATAAAAAAAACCTTGTAGGTCTCTCGTACTCCGATCCGGCCGTAAATTTTAAATATTCGATGTTCATAAAGAAAAGACCGTCCATTTGTGTCCTTGGGACATCCAGGACAATGCAGTTCAGAGAAAAGTATTTTAACAGACCGTTCTACAATTGCGGGGGAGGAATCAGCAGACTTGGCGATCTCAGGAAATTCATTGAAAAGGCTCAGATCGAGGACCTAAAATTATTGATCATCGGACTTGACCAGAACTTCTTTAATAAAAAATGGGATGATATGAAGGACAACCCGTCTTACTCTTATTTTCTGCTCCATGACAGGAATATATCAAAGATACCTCTTTTGCAATACACAAAGGTCATCAATGATTTTATTGCGGGGAAATGTACTATTGGAAACGTGATAAAAAGAAGGTCTAACATCGGACTAAACGCTATTGTGAACCAGAATGGCTTTGCAAGCGACGGGAGTTACCATTACGGTAAAGATATTAGTGATAAAAAGGACACCTCTTTAGAGATAGATGCCGCATTGAGGTCATTCGGAAGCGGAGAAAGCTATAGATTTGAGTTTGGCGCTAAAGTCAATAATGATGCGCTGGGTGAACTTGAAAAACTGCTGGATGACTGCAAAAAGTACAATTATCATGTTGTTGCCTATCTTCCTCCTTACCCGGGAAGGGTGAATGATAAATTTTTTGAATATAGGAGAAAATACGCATACCTATTCAACTTGAAAAATGAAATCTCTCCTATTTTTGCTAAGTATGGCCAAGAATTCTACGATTATTCCGATGTAAGAAGGCTGGGGGCTTCTGACAGAGAATTCTTTGATGCTCTACATGGATCTGAAAAGGTTTCTCTTCGTATTCTTTTGGACATGATAGATAAAGGATCAGTGATAGGCAGCTTTTGCGATCGAGCTTATTTGAATGCTTTGTTGCGCAATTCAAAAGAAGACCTTTTCATATTTGATGAGTCATACTAGGTCGTAAGGTGCAACCCCCGGGAATTGCCCTCTATTTACCTGCATGTGTTGACATGCCCTTGATACTCGTCTACAATGTTCAATAATTGAACACATGGCAGGCAATATCAAAAAAACCGTCTTTTTTGACAGGGATGGGACGCTTGTAAAGGATGTAGGCTATCTTTCCGATCCTGAAGATATTGAGATACTGCCAGGAGCCGCGGAGGCTATAAAATTGCTTAACAGATCGGGATATCTGTCAATTGTCATCTCTAATCAAGCCGCTGTTGCAAGGGGGATTTTGACGGAGGAAGCTCTGAAAAAACTTAACACTGCTATCCTTAAAAAATTCAGCGAAAAAGGCGCAATAATCGATGATGTCTATTATTGCCCGCATCATCCTACCGCTGGGGCTTCAGCTTATACAATCAAATGCGAATGCAGAAAACCAAAGCCGGGCATGATACTAAGGGCCCAAAAAGAGCATGATATTGACCTGTCTTTGTCCTATATGGTTGGAGACAAAAGTATTGATGTTGAGGCCGGCAAAAATGCAGGCTGCCGTTCGATCCTTGTCCTTACGGGTTATGGCAGTGAGGAAAAGAGTAAACCAGGGTTTTCTGCGGACTTTATAGCAAATGACCCGCTTGAAGCTGTCAAATGGATCTTGAGGAAGGGGCGATGAAAGATATGATCAAGCAGCACATAATAGGATCTATCGAGGTTAAAAACCTGATGTTGAGCGAGGGAGCTCTTGTCTCAAGTATCGGGCAGATATCCGAAGTGATAGTAAGCGCGTATAGAAACGGCAATAAAGTACTTATTGCGGGCAACGGAGGAAGCGCGGCTGACAGTCAGCACATGGCGGCCGAGTTCGTGAGCAGGTTCAATTTTGACAGGCCTGCGCTGCCTTCGATAGCCCTTACCACCGATACATCCATGCTCACGGCCATCGGGAATGACTACGGTTTTGATAAGGTTTTTTCTAGGCAGATCGAAGCTAACGGGGCAAAGGGGGATGTTTTTATCGGGATATCGACCTCCGGCAATTCACAGAACATTATTGAAGGACTAAAAACGGCAAAAGCCAGAGGACTCCGCACCATAGGCTTTACCAATAAAACCGGCGGGAAGATGGCCCAGTTCTGCGATCACTGCATAAAAGTCCCTTCGATGAACACCCCCAGAGTGCAGGAATGCCACATATTGATAGCACACATCATCTGTGCGGTTGTTGAAGACAAAATTTTCGGGAAAGAATACAAAAAGTGAAAAAAAACTCAAAGATCTATGTGGCCGGACATACGGGACTGCTGGGATCAAGCCTTATGAAAAAGCTGACATCAGAAGGATACAGCAATATCGTTACCAGAACACACAGGGAACTGGACCTAATGCAGGCGCAGAAAGTGACGGACTTTTTTGATAAGGAACGGCCGGAATTTGTTTTTCTTGCGGCGGGAATGACGGGAGGCATCCTGGCCAATTCCACTTACCCTGCGGATTTTTTCCACAGGAACATCTCTATACAGGACAATGTGTTCGAAGCCGCGAAGAAATACGGTGTTGATAACCTTGTCTTCTACGGCTCATCATGCATGTATCCCAAAATATGTCCACAGCCGATGAAAGAGGAATATCTTTTCACCGGACATACCGAGCCCACAAGCGAAGCATATGCCGCTGCCAAGATCGCCGGCATCTACGCCTGCAGGGCTTATAATAAACAGGCTGGCCGCAACATTTTTATAGCTCTGGTGCCCAATTCGCTTTACGGCATCAACGATAGTCATGATCCGCAGAATTCGCATGTCATTTCATCGATGATGGCAAAATTCAGCAAAGCCGCGAAGGAGAACGCCAAAACCGTTGAGTTGTGGGGCACAGGGACTCCGCGCAGGGAATTTCTTTTCAGTGACGACGCGGCCAAAGCCTCTGTCTTTGCCGTCAAGAACGCGGATAAGCTTGAGAACAGTCATTATAACATCGGTCCAGGTTCTGACCACACCATAAAAGAACTGGCAGGCTTGATAGCCGCTGAAGCAGGGTTTAAGGGCTCCATTGTGTGGGACAGTTCGCGGCCTGACGGCACACCAAGAAAACTTCTTGATAGTTCAAGGTTCCGCGCCCTTGGCTGGGTGCCGGAAACCATGCTGAAAGAAGGGATCAAAGCGGCATACAAAGCCTATATTGAGGCGCAGAAATGAAAGAAGATAAGATCAAAACTTTCAAAGAAAAAGCTCTCCGGGTCAGAAAAGAGACGATGAAGATCCATTCCATCGCGCCAGAGACCAGGATCGCGTCTTCTCTGTCGTGTGTTGAGATCTTAACGGTCCTGTTTTACGGTGGATACATAAAATTCGATCCCAAAAAGCCGGAGTGGGAAGGCCGTGACAGGTTTGTCATAAGCAAGGCCCACGGATCGGTATCGTTCTATCCCGTGCTCGCGGATCTGGGGTTTATTCAGGAAAAAGAGCTTTCAAGGGTCTGTTTCGAAGGCGCACAGCTTCCCGGAATACCGGACATGCTGATCCCGGGATATGAGACCATAAACGGTTCTCTGGGGCACGGAGCCGGGGTCGCGTGCGGGATGGCGGCAGCTCTAAAGCTGAAAAATTCAAATTCAAAAGTTTTTGTCCTTATTGGAGACGGGGAACTTTACGAAGGCTCGGTTTGGGAGGCGGTAATGTTCGCCGGAGAACATAAGCTTGACAATCTGGTGATGATCCTTGACGCGAACAAGGCCTGCATGCTCGATTTTTGCAAGAACATCATAGACATGAGCCCGCTGGAAGACAAATTCTCCGCTTTCAGATGGGATGTACAGAGAGTTGACGGACATGACATGGAAGCTCTCTGCCTTGCTCTTGATAAAACCGCGTCTTCATTAGTAAAGCCCAAAGTTATAATTGCGGATACCGTAAAGGGCAAAGGCATCCCTTCTCTTGAGACCGATCCTCTAAGCCATATCAGGACAGTAAAAAAGGAAGACATAGATAAAATACTGGAGACCCTTAAATGAACATGACGATGAGGGACGCTTTCATAGAAAAGATACACGGGGAGATGTCCCGCGACGACCGGATCATGTTCATTGCTGCTGACCTGGGTTCGCCAAAGCTCGACGCGCTCAGAAAAGAATTCCCTGACAGATTCATCAATGTCGGGATCGCCGAACAGAACCTTGTCAATGTTGGCGCGGGATTTGCCCTTGAAGGGTTCACGGTCTATTGTTATGCTATTGCTGCTTTCCTCACCATGAGGGCGTTCGAACAGATAAGGAACAACGCTTCTCTTCTGTCAAAGAACAAAAAGCTTAACATCAATTTCGTAGGAGTCGGAGCAGGTTTAAGCTATGATGTTTCGGGTCCTTCTCATCACTGTCTTGAAGACATTTCGATCCTCGGGATATTGCCGGGCATAGAAATACTGTCTCCGTCGGATTGGACCGGGGCGCGCGCAATGGCGAAGTACTCGATCGATAATTCCGGCCCCAAGTATTTCAGATTTGACGGCAAACCTCTTGAAATGATATACAGCCCCGATAAAGGAGCCCCGGTCAAAAAGGGATTTGGAGAACTTGTCGAAGGACGGGATCTCTGTATCATATCCACGGGTTATATGACCCATGCGGCGCTTGCCGCGGCGCGTCTTCTTAAAGAAGAAGGCATCAATATAGGAGTGATAGATCTGTTAAGGCTTAAACCTGTTCCCCGTGAATTGGCCTTCGCATTAAAAAAATATAAAAGTATCATAACTTTGGAGGAAGGGTTTGTTTGCGGAGGGGGAATGGGGCATCTTCTTTGCGATGTTGAAGGACTTAACGGAAAAATTGCCGAAATAAAAGGGTTCCGGAACGGGTATGTGTTTGATGTGGGAAACAGGGAATCTCTGCATAAGAAGTGCGGACTTGATCCGAGGGCGATAGCCGACGGCTTCAAAAAATATTTTAGAACGAAAGGAAGTAAATGATGAAGATACTGGTTACAGGTGGCGCGGGATATATAGGGTCTGTGATGGTCCCCAAACTGCTTGAAAAAGGACATGAGGTCACGGTCCTTGACAATTTTATGTACAACCAGTCCCCGCTTCTTGAATGCTGCTCCAACCCAAAGTTCAGGGCAGTCCGCGGGGATGTCAGAGAAAAGGATGTTATGGAAAAGCTCATTAAGGACGCGGATGTAATATTTCCTCTGGCGTGCCTTACGGGCGCGCCCCTCTGTAAAAAAGACCCCTCGGGCGCCCAGACGATAATAGTGGACGCCATAAAGATGATGTTGAAGATTAAAAGCAAAGACCAGATGGTCATCTTCCCCAACACCAACAGCGGCTACGGAATAGGCGAAAAAGGCAAATTCTGCACTGAAGAAAGTCCTCTGAGGCCAGTATCGTCCTACGGAAAGCTGAAATGCGAGGCGGAGGACATGATACTAGAAAGCGGCAATGCCGTAGCGTTCAGGCTGGCCACCGCTTTCGGCGTAAGTCAGAGAATGAGACTGGACCTTCTTGTCAACGATTTCACCTACAGAGCCTTCTTTGACAGGTTCGTCGTCCTGTTCGAGGCGCATTTCAACAGGAATTACATCCATGTCAGGGATGTTGCCAAGGCGTTCATGCACGCTCTTGATAATTTTTCCAAGATGAAAGGTCAGGTATACAACCTGGGGCTTAGCGACGCCAACCTCACCAAAATGCAACTGTGTCAGGAGATAAAGAAACAGATACCAGATTTCTATTTTGTCGAGGCGGCAGTGGGCGAGGACCCTGACAAACGCGATTACTTAGTAAGCAATGAAAAGCTTGAAAAGACCGGCTACAGACCTGATGTGTCGATCCGGGATGGAATAAGAGAGCTCATCAAGAGCTTCGCGATCATAAAAAGGAACCAGTACGCAAATATCTAATGGAGGGATATCGTGATCATAACAAGGACGCCGTTCCGCATTTCTTTTTTCGGTGGAGGCACCGATTATCCGGTCTGGTTCGAAGAGAACGGCGGAGCCGTCCTTTCCACCACCATAGACAAATACTGTTACATAACCTGCAGATATCTGCCTCAGTTTTTTCAGCACAAGCACAGGATCGTCTATTCCAAGGTCGAGAACGTAAAAAAAATATCTGAAATAAAACATCCCGCCGTCAGAGCGGTGCTCACAAAAATGAAGATGAAAGAGGGGATAGAGATCCATCATGACGGGGATCTGCCCGCCAGATCCGGGCTGGGATCGAGCTCTTCTTTTACTGTTGGGCTCATCAACGCAGTCTATGCCCTAAGAAGCAGAATGGCGACCAAATATGTCCTGGCAAAAGAAGCCATAGATATTGAGAGGCATGTTCTAAGAGAAAACGTCGGCTCCCAGGACCAGGTGGCGGCCTCTTACGGAGGGCTCAACAAGATCAGCTTTAGCAGGAACAATAAATTCTGCGTTGAGCCCGTAATACTTGATCTGGCCAAAAAAGAGGCGCTGCAGGGACACCTGATGCTTTTCTTTACCGGACTTTCAAGAATAGCCTCACGGATAGCGAAAAAACAGATAGCTTCCACCCCTTCAAAAGGAAATGAGCTGCGGCAGATGTACAGGATGGTGGATGAAGCAAAGGACATATTGACCGGGAGTTCGGACATCAGCGAATTCGGGAATCTGCTCCACAAGTCCTGGCTTCTCAAAAAATCGCTTACAGACAAAATATCCAATCCCGACCTGGACGGCATTTACTCCGACGCGCTGAAGGCGGGTGCTACAGGCGGAAAAGTCCTCGGGGCCGGCGGCGGCGGCTTTATGCTTTTCTTTGTTAAACCCGCGAAACAACACAGCGTCAGAAAGGCTCTCAAAGGACTTCTGGAAGTAAAATTCAAATTCGAGAATGCTGGAAGCCAGGTGATATTCTGCCAGGACCAGGGAATGAGATAGAAAAAGGAGGACAGTGATTTGAGCGAGAAAATGAAGGTCCCGTTCGGAACAATGTCTGTGACCGACAAGGCAAAGAACCTTCTGTCGCAGGCCATGGAATCAGGACTTTTGTCCTCAGGTAAATATGTTAGGGAATTTGAGGAAAAATACGCCGAGCTGATAGGGACGAAAGAGGCGGTGGCAGTGAGCACCGGGACGGACGCGGATACTCTTGCCCTTGCGGTCCTTTACGATTACGGCGCAAAAAGGGGAGATGAGATCATAATCCCTTCTCTTTCATTTGTTGCCACCGGCAATGCGGTCCTTCACGCGGGATTCAAGCCTGTTTTTGTTGATGTGAAACTTGATACTCTCAACATTGATCCAGACGGCATTGAAAAAGTCATAACAGAAAGAACAAGGGCGATAATGCCGGTGCATTTGATGGGCAAACCGGCCGAAATGGATAAGATAACGGCTATCGCCAAAAAGCATAAGCTTTATGTGATCGAGGACGCCGCGGAGGCCCACGGAAGCAAGTATAAGGGACATAACATAGGTTCAATAGGCGACATGGCCGCTTACAGCCTGTATGTCGCGCACATGATCTCGACTGTTGAAGGCGGAATAATAACGACCGACAACAGCGAGTTTGCCGAAATACTGAGGTCTCTTAGATCTCACGGCCGCTCCTGCAACTGCCGCTCCTGCGTGATGAATAAAGGCCAGATCACCTGCGAAAAGAGGTTCAAGAGCGGAAAAGATATCAGGTTCATTTTTGAAAGGGTCGGCTACTCGTCAAAGATGAACGAACTTGAAGCGGCTGTGGGGCTGGGGAACATAGAGGCCTGGCCAAAATACCTGGCAACAAGAAGAAAGAACCTGGAATATCTTCTTGCGAATTTCGGAAAATATTCTCCAAACCTCTTTTCTATAAAAGAGGATAAAGACGAGTTCATAGGGCCTCACGCGTTCCCTGTGATCATCGGAAAAGACGCAAAATTCACGAGAGATGAGCTTGTGGATCATCTCAGCAGGAACGGCATCGATTCGAGGAACATGTTCCTTTCTATGCCCACCCAGTGCCCCGGATTCGCATATCTGGGATATGAACTTGGCCAGTTCCCGGCCGCGGAGTATGTAGGCAACAACGGTCTGCACATAGGACTGCATCAGGACCTTGATCTGCGGCACATGGAATACTTTATAAAAGTGGTGGATGATTTTATGGCCGTGAACGGTAAATGAAAATATATAAGATATTAAGAGCTCATATACTGCTCATCACGCTGCTTGTGGCGGTAAGCATAATCGCGGCGCTGCTTGAGAGCGTGGGCATTTCCATGGTCTTTCCGATACTGCAAAGCATGACCAATATGTCCACTGCCTCGATCCCGTTCCCCTTTAATAAATTGTCAGACCTCTTTGCCGGGATGTCTTTGAGCACAAGGTTCCAGCTGGTGGCGGTGATACTGTTCGTTTCTACTTTGATAAAAGGTATCTTTACATATTTGAGCGGTATCCTGACAGGCAAACTTCAGATAGTTGTGACAAAACACGCAAGGATGGATTGCGTCAGGCAGCTGATGAGCGTAAGCATGGGATATTTTAACAACAGAAGGGCTTCGGACCTTCAGCTGATCATAGACGGATACACAAGCTCAACGGCAGGAGCGCTGGTTAACCTTATCGGCTCGGCGCTCCCCCAGCTTTTTACGGCTTCAATAATGCTGGCGCTTCTTTTTATGCTTTCGTGGCAGATGACGCTATATTCAATAATTCTTGTTTCAATTGCGTCTGTTGTATTGAACATTTATTCAAAAAGGATGAGGCTTGTTGCCCAAAATCTCATTGATGCCTCTTACGATTTTAATAAAGTGCTTTTTGACATTCTTCACGGGATGAAGATCATAAGATTGTTCAGCCGTGAAAGGTTTATGGTTGAAAAATTCGAAAATAAAGTGGATTCTTTTAACAAGGCCACATACGGAGTTGTTGACATATCCGGAAGGATAGGGCCTCTTTTTGAAGTTACGGGGATCGGGGTCCTCGCATTGATCCTGTTTTTTGGGGCGTTTTTTGTGCGCTCGCAGGGAACAGCCTGGGTCGGGATACTGCTGGCATTTCTTGTCTTTTTGACAAGGATCATCTCTCCGGTAAAGAGCCTGAACCAGACGCGAGCGGCTATCATCTCTAAATTGCCGGCGCTCCATGAACTTGAGAGCTTTCTTAATTCCGATAACAAAAATTATATTGTTAACGGCTCAAAGACCTTTGAAAGCCTAAAGGACAGCCTTGAATTCAAGAATGTTGAGTTCGGTTATGTCGCAGGAGAAGTAGTGTTGGACGGCCTTGATTTTAAAGTAAAAAAAGGATGGAAAGTGGGGATCGTGGGCCATTCCGGGTCCGGTAAATCGACGATTTCGGAACTTCTTATGCGTTTTTATGATCCCCAAAAAGGCGCTATCCTGCTGGACGGCCTGGACCTTAAGGAATATGACCTGTATTCCTGGCGCCGGCATATCGGCGTGGTCTCTCAGGATATCTTCCTGTTCCATGAAACTGTAAGAACTAACATATCTTTTGGCAAAGAGAATGCTACGGACTCTGAGATCGAACTGGCGGCAAAAAGAGCCCACGCTCATGACTTTATCCTGGGACTTCCCGACGGTTACGACACATTTATCGGGGACAGAGGTGTTTTGCTCTCTGGAGGAGAGCGGCAAAGAATAGCGATCGCGCGCGCGATCCTGGCCGAGCCGGAGGTCCTGATATTTGACGAGGCTACCTCATCGCTGGACACCAGGTCAGAACAGATAGTGCAGCAGGCGCTGGATGAGATAGGCAAGGGGAAAACAGTCATAACTATAGCGCACCGGCTTTCAACCATTGTAGATTCGGACATGATAATTGTGGTCGGAGAAGGCAAGATCAAAGGCATGGGGACCCATCCGGATTTGATGCAAAATAATCCTGTCTATAGAAAACTGGTCGAAATGCAGAAATTGGATCCCAAAAACAAATGCTTAGCATAATAAACTTTTGGAATTGTTTGATCGCGGTATCTCTGATATCCGCCATCCAGTGCGTTATATTCTTGTTTCTTACAAAAGGAATAACATACTTTGGCAAAGATACGGACAACTCAAAACAGGTGGCTTCGGCAGCCCAGTCGCCTAAATGGAGATGGCCCTCCGATATGCATAAGTATTCAGGAGGAAAATCCCGCATGAAAGACATTGTGGTGATCCTGCTCGCTTTTATGCAGAGATTGACTTTTGACAAAAAGAGCGATTATCCTCTGGTTGCGCTTTGCGCCGCGACAAATTCCATATCCTCGGTCCTGCTGTTTTTAATTGCCTGCAAATATTTTGGCCTGCCGATCGCACTGGTTGTATATCTGTTCTTTATATTTAGTGCCTGGCCTTGGCAGAACGCTCTGATGGGCTTTCATATTTCAACCGCCCAGATGTTCTTTCTGCTAACAGTCCTTTGTATCCAGATGCCGTGGTACCTGGCATCGGGCGCGGTCTTTGGCCTGATGCAATTTTCTTCGGCCTCATCCAGAAAGTTCAACGTTTTTGTTGTTGCGGCCATTGCTTACAGCCAGGTGCGGTTTTTTGCTTTTCCCGTAATGAACGGCTTATCGGGATTGGCGTCGTGGATATTCCTTGCGGCAGCGTTAATATGTTTAACTGCAAACGCGTTCATTAAAACAAAAGGAAGATTCTTTAAGATCATGTCTTTATTGATAAAGTCCACGGCTTATTCTTCATTGTATTGCGCGGTGTACATTTTATGTTTCGGGTTAAGAGCACTTATTTCTTCTCATGTACCGTTTGTTTTGGGGTTTGCCTGTGCTGTTTTACTTTTGTTGCTACCGAATGTCAAGAAAAACCTGGCAAGTTTCTTTGAATACTGGGACCTGGCCAGCAGCCTTGGCCATTTTAGATTGTACAGGACATATTTTGCAAAGACGGGAAAACCGATTAGCGATGATATGAGAGGCGCCGGCTGGATATGGGTCTATAGATATTACGGCAGGATCTCTTTGTTCACGTTCGGATCAAGCTTTTTAGGAGTGCTTGCGGTCATGTTCAAAGCTTTTAACGGGGGCAATGCTTTGTACGGTCTTGGGGAGCTGCTTTTAATCGTGCTCCTTAGTGCTTCTCCTGTGATCTGGGGAGAAGTTACCCGCGGCCCGCAGATAGGCCGGTCCTATTATCCGGGGTTTTACGGGCAATTGCTTGTGATCGCCTATTCTCTGGCAAAGATCGGAGTGTCTTTTGGGCATCCCCGGATCGTTGTGCCGCTTATACTTGTGCTGACCGTTCATGCTGTCTGGAATTACAGCATATTCTTTGGCGACTTATATCCGTCCAGGATGGCGGCGGCATGGCTGGCAAAAAAAATAAAGGCTCTAAATGTTAAACAGATCTACACATATGATACTCCGTACAATGATTCGCTTTTGGGAGTTGTTAAGCCTGAAGACCTGAAAGAAGTAAAGATAAATTATATTAAGAGCATTGATGAAGTCCTTAGCGGGCCTGGTGAAGAGGACAGCGCCGTTGTTGTTCCGGGGACGAGTTCCAAGTCCCTTGTCATGGAATCTCACGAAGAAGCTTTCACGGACAGGGATTTTCGTTCGGACCCTGCGCTCAACAAGCTCATCGATTCGCGCAGGATCAGGGATGCTGCTCTGGCCTGTTTTAAGACCTTTGGGACCAGCAAGAACTGGATTAATGAAAGCGAAGTTCCCAGCTACCGATATTTGATCCTTAAAGAGATCAGCGATGAGGACAGATGGAGAGGGCATGCATGGATATTGTCTGTCGCTAAATTGAGAAAGGTCGCGTGCTAGATTGTTAACTATCCTAATATCTACAATGAACAGATCGGCATTCCTGATAAGGCTGCTGAAATACTTTAATGATACGGGATGCCGCTATCCTGTTGTTGTGGGCGATTCAAGCAATACCGAAGAGTTTGAAAAAACCAGGACAGCGATAGAGAAAGATTTGTCCGGACTTGATGTTGTGCAAATTGCCTGCCCCGGAATGACTAACGGAGCATGTCTTAGAAAGATATCCGGAAATGTCAGGACTAAATATGTAGCTTTTATCGCGGACGATGATTATTTGATACACAGCAACTTTGCCGAATGCGTTGATTTTCTGGAAAAGAATCCCGACTACAGCTGCGCCCACGGTCTTGGCGTCATCCTGTGGCTGAAAAAAGACGGGGTTTACGGAGAAATAAAGGCCGCTATAAGCTACAAGATGCCCGTCATAGAGGACGGCACAGCTGTTGAGCGCTACCTGCATCTGAACAGGAGCTTTAATACCGGGATATTTTCTGTCCACAGAACGGATGTCTGGGAAAAGATGTGGGAAGAGTCTGAAAAGGTCGTGGACCGGAGCCTTGGCGAGGAAGTCTTAGCATGTTCGATAGCCGCGATAAGAGGCAAGGTGAAACAGATCGATAAATTGTACCTCGTGCGCCAGGACCATGAAAGCCGGTATCTTTTGTCCGGACCTTATGAATGGATAACCAGTAAGATATGGCATTCTTCATGGGGAAATTATATTGATATTATTTCCAGATCTATAGCGCAGACCGACGGCCTGGATATTGAAAAGGCGGTGCAAACCGCCAATTTGGGGTTTAAAGTATATTTGCAGCAGATCATGGGGGCAAGCAATGTGCGCTCAACCCTTCCGAATGAATATTTAGATGTGTTTACAAGAAGGATCTGCAATCTTTTTCACAGAATAATGCCTCTGCGAAGCATCTCGTTAAGATCGCTTATGGATAAAAGGTCCCCGTATCATAAGGATTTTCTGCCCGTGTTAAGATCGTTAACGGGATCAGCCGAGACCCGTAAAGAAAGCGAATAAAGGGGGATTAATGATGGGCGATTTTAATTTCTTTGTTTCGACAAATCTCAAATACGGAGCGGGCCAGAGCGAAAAAATAGCGGAACACATAAAGGATCTTGGATGCCAAAAAGTCGCGGTTATTATTGATAAGGGAGTTGTTAACAATACACAGATCAAAAAAGCGCTTGATGCTTTGAAAATGTCAGGGCGCGCGCCAGTTGATATCTATGTAAATGAATCCGTTGAGCCGACATACGATTATCTTGAGGAATTCAGGAAGCAATTCTTGGGCAAAGGATATGACTGCATGCTGGGGATCGGGGGCGGAAGCGCGTTGGACCTTACAAAAGGCATAGCTACACTGGTGACCAATGAGGGGACGGCACTCTCTTTTAGAGGCTTTCCAAAACTTAAGAACAGGCCTTTGCCTGTGATAGCTATCCCCACAACGGCAGGCACCGGCAGCGAGGTTACCTATAACGCCGTATTTACCGACTCAAAAGAAAAGAAAAAACTGGGGATAAATTCAACCCTCAATTTTCCGGTCTTGGCGATAATCGACCCCCTTATATATGTAGGCACTCCGGAAAAGGTGGCCGTGTCATCGGGGTGCGATGCGCTTGTACATACCCTGGAAAGCTATGTCCACAAAAATCATACTCCTGTCTCAAGGATGTTCTCAAAAGAAGCTTTCAGGCTCTTGTTCAATAATTTAAGAGTTATGCTTGAAAAGCCGCAGGACCTTGATGTCTGGGGAGGACTTGCTTTGGGGGCGTATCTTGCGGGGATAGCGCTAATAAACGCCGGCTCCGGCCCTTCGGGGGCTTTTTCATATCCGCTTGGCGCTGTTTATAAAGTTCCGCACGGATATGCCGGAGCGGTCTTTATAGCGTCCATAACGCGGACAAATGTTGAGAAAGGCTATCTTGATTATGCCGATCTCTACGACCTGATAGAGGGCTCTGATAAAAAACTTCCGGTCAAAGAAAAGAACCGGAAATTTTCTGAAGAGATACAAAAATTAATGGATAAATTAAAGGTCCCCAGAAACCTAAGGGATTTTGGGCTAAAAGAAGAGGACATTGAATTTATGGTGTCGCAGCATGATGTGCTCAAGGGAGCTATCGCCCAGAACCCGATAGAGATAACAAAAGAAGACACAAAAAAGATATTCAGCGGATTATTTAGATAGGAAAGGAGAAAAGCATGCCGGGATTTGAACTGATAGGTGAAGAGGAGAGAAAGGCTGTAAACGAGATATTTGATAACGGAGGCGTCTTGTACCGTTACGGGTTGAACGATAAAAGAAAGAACATATTCAGAGTGGATATGTTTGAGCAGCAGATAGCTGAAAAGCTGGGGGCAAAATATTGTTTATGTATCAATACAGGGACTGCCGCGGTCAAGCTTGGTCTTGTGGCTCTTGGCGTAAAAGCCGGGGACGAGGTGATAACCCAGAGTTTTACGTTTATCGCAACGGCAGAAGCGATACTTGAACTGGGAGCAAAACCAGTTATATGCGAAATAGACAGATCCCTGAATATGGACCCGTTGGACCTTGAAAAGAAGATAACAAAAAGGACAAAAGCGATAATACCCGTGCATATGGCAGGGGTCGCGGCAAAAATGGACGAGATACTTAAGATCGCCAAAAAACACGGTATCCCGGTCCTTGAGGACAGCTGTCAGGCGATGGGTGGGATGTATAAAGGAAAATATCTTGGGACTATCGCAGACGCGGGGACATACAGTCTTGATATCGGAAAGGTTATTACAGCGGGGGAAGGCGGACTCCTTGTCACAAACAGCCAGACGGTCTATCAAAAAGCGAAGGAATATTCTGATCACGGTCACGAGAACAATCCCTCTCTGCCCAGAGGCGAGGACACGCGCACAACCTGGGGATTTAATTATAAGATAACTGAATTTGCAGGGGCGGTAGGCATGGCCCAGCTGAAAAAACTTGACTTTATCCTCTCTAAGCAAAGGGAGAACAAGAAAAAGCTCAAGGACGGGATAAAAAGCATACAAAAGATCGAGTTCAGGGAGCTGCCGGATGAAAAAGGCGATGCAGGGGACACGTTAATATTTTTTGTCGAATCAAGGGAAAAAGCATCCGCCTTTGCAAAAACGCTTGTCTCAAAAGGCTTTGGCACAAAAAATCTTCCTGACGCGATCAACTGGCATTATGCCGGGACCTGGACTCAAATATTCCATGACTTCCCGGAATATAAAGGCAAGGACCTTGAAAAGGTCTGGGCGCAGTCAACAGGATATCTTAGACGCGCGATCGCGCTTCCGATAATGGTGAACATGACAGATGACAGGATAGAAGCAATCATAACCGCCGTAAAAAACACTGCCAAAGAGGTGCTGTAGGTGGAAAAATATAAATTCCTTGCAATAATCCCTGCCAGGGGCGGCAGCAAGGGCATTCCGAAAAAGAACATAAAGATGATCGCGGGCAAGCCGCTTATCGCCTGGACCATCGAAGCCGCAAAGTCATCAAAACTGCTTGACGCATTTGTTGTGTCTACCGAGGATCCTGAAATAAAGAAGGTAGCTCAACAATTTGGAGCAGCAGTCATAGACAGGCCCTCGGAGCTTGCAACAGATGAATCAACCACCATCTCGGCGCTTCAACATGTGCTTACAAAAGTCGACGCGGAGAATATCGTGTTGCTTCAGCCAACTTCTCCTGTTAAGGACAAAGACCTTATCGACAGCTGTATAAAAAGGTTCATAGAAACAGGAGCGGACAATCTTGCAACGGGTTTTATCTGCAAATTCATGGAATACGGGTCCTACAGCCAGAGGAGACAGGAGTTGAAAGGCTTCTTTTATGATGACGGCAACGTTTATGTAATAAAAGCGGACCTTGTTAAAAAGGGGACGCTTCACGGGAAAAAAGAGGAAAGATTTGAGATATCAAAAGAACAGAACTTTGAGATAGACGATGAATTTGATTTTTGGCTGAACGAGAAGATCCTGCAAAAAAGAACGGGGGCTTAATAACATTGGCAGAAGAAAAAAAATATCACAAATATGTCTTTGACGCGGTTGCACGCAAGTTTGTGGGCAAATTTGAAGAGATGTACAGCAATGAGGACAAAGAAAGCTTTGACAGCTGGTCACAGGAAGATATGTTGCATATAACCAAAGTGATCTCACTTGCGGTCCTGGGAAGATATAACTTTGATCTGATCTTTGATATAGGCTGCGGGAAAGGTGCTTTTACCCACATGCTAAAAAAAGCTAACAATGCCGTGATAGGTGCCGATATGTCAAAAACAGCCATAGCCAAGGCACAAGCAAAATATAAGGACATAGACTTCAGGGTAATGACGGCGGACCAGTGCCTGGATTCAATTGACGGGAAAGCAGGCCATGTGGTGATGATGGAAATATTGTCATATATTGAAGACTGGAAGGCGGTAATCAAAAAGGCGGCAAAGAGATCGAAATATATCTACATCTCGCTCTATATCCCTCCTGATCCTATAGGTTTTGTTAAGAGCTTTGATGAACTTACGGATGAATTGAAGAAATATTTCCGCATAGAAACCGAACTGATACTGAACAAAGAATGCATATATGTCATGGGGGAAGCGCTCTAATGAAAAAAGGCTCTGTGTTCATCATTGCCGAAGCAGGCGTCAATCATAACGGCAGTCTGCGCCTGGCAAAAAAACTTGTTGATGCGGCCAAAAAGGCCGGTGCGGATGCCGTAAAATTCCAGACCTACCGCACGGAGGATCTTGTGACCAGGCGGGCGCCAAAAGCCGCCTACCAGAATAAGACTGTTCCGGGAAAATCGCAATATGACATGCTTAAGTCTCTTGAACTTTCAGTCCAGGAATTTAAAGCGCTTTCTTCTTACTGCCGGAAAAAGAAGATCTTGTTTCTTTCAACCCCGTTCGATATCAGGAGCGCGGATCTTTTGCGGAGCCTTGGCATGAAGATGTTCAAGGTAAGTTCCGGAGATCTTACCAATATCCCGATGCTTAAGCATATCGCAAAATATAAGCGGCCGATAATCCTTTCTACCGGAATGGCGACCATAAATGAGGTAAAAGAAGCCGTAAAAGCGGTCTATTCCGCGGGCAACCGCAAGATCGTCCTCTTGCACTGTACTTCAAATTACCCGGCAAGATATGAGGATGTAAACCTTAGAGCGATGGATACCATGGCAAAGGAGTTGGGACTTCCGGTAGGTTATTCCGATCATACGCAGGGTCTGGAGATCTCTATCGCGGCGGCGGCAAGAGGGGCAAGCGTGATAGAAAAACATTTCACCCTTTCAAGGAAAATGAAGGGGCCGGACCATATGTCATCCATTGAACCAGATGAACTGTCAAAGCTGGTCAGTGCAATTAAGAAGGTTGAGCTTTCGATGGGGGACGGGGTAAAGGCCCCAAGAAATTCCGAAAAGGCCGCTTTAAGGGTAGGAAGAAAAAGCCTGGTGGCGTCAGTTGACATCCCAAAAGGATCAAGACTAACAAGGCAAATGATAGCCGTAAAAAGGCCGGGGACGGGCATGTCTCCATCCAATATCGGAAAAATTATCGGCAGGACGGCAAAGAAAGATATCGGAAAAGATAAACTGATAATGGAAGGAGACATAAAACGATGAAAGTATTGGTCATAGCGGCCCATCCGGACGATGAAGTGATCGGTTGCGGCGGAGCCATCGCAAAGCATGTTGAGTCAGGAGATATTGTGGACCTTTTGATCCTGACGCAAATATATTCCCCTGAATGGAACATCGGGGAAACGGAGGGCAGAAAGAACGAGGCCCTTGCCTCCGCCAAGGTCTTGGGAATAAATGAGGTGTATTTTGGAGGGCTGCCGACCGTAAAGATCAATACAGTCCCTACAATAACTTTGACAAAGACGATAGGAGATGCCGTTAAAAAATGCGGTCCTAATGTGATCTATGTCCCTCCCAAAGGGGATGTGAACGCGGACCACGACCTTATTCACAAGGCAAGCCTTGTGGCGTGCCGGCCTTTCCTGCAGACAGGATTAAGGCAGGTCCTGGCTTATGAGATCTTTTATACTACATACCTGAACCATGATGCGCAGGGGTTCCGTCCCAATGTATTCATTGATATCTCGGACACATTTGCAAAAAAGATATCGGCGATGAAATGCTACAAGCTTGAGCTGAGAGAATATCCGCATCCAAGATCGCAGGAAGGGATCGAGATCTCAAGCAGGGAAAGAGGCCTGTTCATAGGTACAAAGTACGCCGAAGCTTTTTCTCTGGTATTTGAAAGGCATTAATATGACCAAAGGAAGTGTTCTTGTAGTAGGCGCCGGGGTAATGGGGACAGGGATCGCCTCTGTCTTTAACGATGCCGGCTATTCTTTGATCCTTTGCGATGTAAAAAGCAAAATAGGCGGGGCGCCTGCCTTTGGCAAAGGGATGGAAAAGATAGCGATAGAAGAAATTGAACAATTAAGGGGAAGGGATATAACTCTTGTTATTGAGGCTGTCAACGAGGATATCAACCTTAAAAAGGCTATTTTGAAGGAATTGAGCGCTGTCATTGACCCCAAAGCCGTATTTGTCTCAAACACATCGTCATTAAGCATAAAAGAACTTGCGGAGGCCTCCGGCAGAAAAGAACGGTTTGCCGGCATGCACTTTTTTAACCCCGCCAAAGACATGAAGCTTGTAGAGCTTGGGAAGACCGGCTATCTGGATGAAGCAGTGCTGGCGTTCCTTAAGGATATATGCGCATCTATTAACAAGACCTTTGTCGTTGTCAGTGACGATCCCGGGTTTATCGTTAACAGAGTCTTGTTCTCTATGCTTAACGAAGCCTTTGACCTTGCATATAACAAGACGGCTGATATCGAGAGCATTGATAAAGCGATAAAGCTCGGACTTTCTCATCCGATGGGGCCGTTCAAGCTTGCAGACTTTATCGGGCTTGATATCTGCTATTCGATACTATCTTCTCTTGAAAAAAGCACGCAAGATCCCAGGTTCAAGCCCTCGCAGATATTGGCGGAGAAGTTTGCAAAAGGCGAGTTTGGCAGAAAAACAGGAAGAGGATTTTATGAATATTAAAAAAGCGGTCAGAAAGATAGCGGGGTTCCTTCCATCTCAATTAAGCGTCATGGCTTACAGGATGATCGGCGCAAAGATCGGCAGGAACGTTAAGTTGGGACGGGGCTGCGATATTGCGGCCTTAAGCATTGAGATAGGGGATGATGCGGTCATCGGGGAGTCAAGCAGGATAAAATGCCTCAGATTAAAGATTGGAAGGAACACTCTTATCGGCAGGGATGCCGACATGAGGGTTGCAGGAGACCTGTCAATCGGTTCAAATTCGGTGTTCAAAGACGGGATGAAGGCTTATTGCAGAGAGCTGATCATAGGTGACCATATGTATTCATGCGACGCGGTCGACTACGGCTACAGCAGTTCGTCGCATGAGTCCAGGATCAGAATAGGTGACCATTGTTTTGTGGGGTCGCGCACGGTGATCAATGCCGAAAGAGAGGTCACCATCGGAAATGATGTGGGCATCGGCTCGGAGGTGATGATATGGACCCACGGAAGCTGGCTGCCGGTGCTAAAAGGATTCCCGGCAAACTTTGCCGGTGTCAAGATCGGAAGCAGGGCCTGGATCCCTTCACGGGTCGTGATACTTCCGGGTGTTGAAATAGGTGATGATGTCGTTATCAGCATCAATTCCGTTGTAAATAAAAAGATACCTTCCGGATCTTTGGCTGCCGGCAATCCCGCGCAGATCGTAAAGGAGTCTTTCTTTCCCAGAGAATACAACGCTGACAGGAAGACAGCCGTTATAAAAGCGGTCTTAGAGGATTATTCAGTGCTGCTTTCTGATAAAGGGCTGACCGCGGATGCCGGCCTGCTGCACCCCGGCGCAATATGGAGCAGGTCTTTTGAAAAGAACAAATATACTTTGATCGTGACCATGGGGCAAGCGGCAAGCGCGGCGGGCAGCACTACCGTATATGACATTGACAGCATGACTATGTCGGGCTCCAGCAATAAATATTCCGAGGACCTCAGGGACTATTTAAGAAAAAGGGGCATCAAGTTCTTTACCGATAAAAGGTTTGTTTCGATAATGCCTTTGGACTTTAAGAAACTGGAGCAGATCTGATGAGAAAGATATGCGTGGTCACCGGAAGCAGATCGGAATACGGACTTTTGAAGCCGGTGATAGAAAAGATATCAAAAGAAAAGAATTTGAGGCTGCAGCTGGCCGTGTGCGGGATGCATTTTTCAAGGAAGCACGGCCTTACATACAGGATCGTTGAAAAGGATTTTCCAAAGCATGTCGTCAGAGCGCCGTTTGTCATGAAGGGGGATTCCGGTTTTGATATGTCCATGGCGGTGGGAGAGGGGATAAAACAATTTTCCGGACTTTTTAAAAGGATCAAACCTGATATCCTGCTGGTTTTGGGGGACAGGATGGAAATTTTGTCAGCGGCAACGGCAGCATTATATATGAACATCCCCATTGCCCATATGCACGGAGGAGACAGGGGCTTTGGGTGCGTGGATAATCAGGTCAGGGATGCTGTGACAAAGATGTCAAGCCTTCATTTTGCCGCTACCAAAAAGAGCGCAAAAAGGATAATAAAAATGGGGGAAGAGCCTGAAAGAGTGTTTGTGACGGGAGCTCCCGGACTGGATGCGATAAAACATTCAAAACTTCTTTCCAAACCGGAGCTCTTTAATAAGTACGGGCTGGACGCTCATCAGCCTCTGCTGATCGCTTTACAGCATCCTGTAACGACGGAGACCGGATCGGCAAGAGGACAAATGAAGGAGACAATGGATGCTTTGACTACGGTCGGGCTGCAGACGATCGTACTTTATCCCAACAACGATGCAGGCGGAAGGCAGATGATAGATGTCATAAATTCATACAAGGGAAAAGAGATATTTAAGATATTTACAAATGTTGAGAGAACGGACTACCTTAGCATGTTAAAACATGCAAATGCGCTGGTGGGAAATTCCAGCTCAGGGATCATAGAGACCCCTCTGTTCGGCATCCCTGTGGTCAATATCGGATCAAGACAAAAAGGAAGAGAAAGGAGCACAAATATTATAGATGCCGGGAGCAGAAAAGCCCTTATTGTTAGAGCCATAGCAAAAGCGCTCCGCGACAGGGCGTTTATTTCTTTGGCAAAAAAATGCAAAAACCCATACGGGGACGGGCGCGCGGCGCAGCGCGCGGTAAAAATATTAAAAGATATCAAGCTTGACAAAAAACTTTTACAGAAAGAGATCGATCGATGATACAGGAGAAAAAAATGAAAGCGGTTGTATTCGGCTCCGGGGGGCACGGAAAAGTGGTCCTTGATATCCTGCTTGAATCGGGAGTTGATGTCAAAGGTTTTATTGACGATGATGTATCAAAACACGGTGCTGTCATAAACGGCAAAAAGATCCTTGGAGGATGGGACTATCTTATGAATAACAAGGGTGTGAAAATAGCTCTTGGGATCGGCAATAATAAGATAAGGGCGTCTGTGTTTGAAAAAGCAAAAGAACTTGGGATCGAAGTCGTTAACGCCATACATCCCAAAGCAGTGGTCTCAAGGTCGGTAAAGCTGGCCCGGGGGATCGTAATAATGCCGGGAGTTGTGGTGAGCACGGATACCGCGATAGAGGACGGGGTCTGCGTCAATACATGCGCTTCCGTTGACCATGACTGCCGTCTTAAACAGTTCTGCCATATCTGGCCGGGCGCAAATCTTGCCGGTGCCGTGGAGGTGGGAGAATATTCTTATGTTGGAACAGGTGCATCGGTGATACAGAATCTCAAGATCGGAAATAATGCGATGATAGGTTCCGGAGCGGCAGTGATAAGCAATATTCCTGACAGAGCAACCGCGGTAGGGGTTCCGGCAAAAGTGATCAAGGAGGCAAAATAATGGCGGATAAGCCGGTCAAGAACGTGACAGCCTCGCTGGAGGCGTCAATAAAAGATGTGATGAGAGTGATAGACCATTCCGGTCTGCGCGTTGCCTACATAATAGATGAAGGCGGAAAGCTTGCCGGAGCGGTAAGCGACAGCGAGATCAGAAAAGCGGTTCTTAAAGGACACGACATAAAAAAACCGGTAAGGGACATAATCAATACCGATCCGGTGGTGCTGACCCACGATGAAGCAAAAAGCGAGTACAGCTCTATGAAAAAAATAAGAAAACTTATCAAGAGGATGCCTGACAGCAGGTTCATTCTTGCCCTTGATAATAACGGAAAGCCTTCAAAGCTGCTTCCTGCTGCCGCTCCTCTGGCAAAGGATTCTAAAGTCAGGGACGCAAATAACGGAAAACATGTGCTGGTGGTGGGCGGCGCGGGATATCTTGGCTCTGTTCTGGTAAGGCAATTGCTGAAGCGCGGTTTCAAAGTCAGGGTCCTGGATATCCTGATGTACGGAGAGGCGCCGTTAAAGGAACTGGAGAAAGACAAAAACTTTGAACTTGTTGCGGGCGATATGAGAAATATCTCAACGCTTGTCATGTGTCTTGACGGAATAGACTCTGTCGTTAATCTTGCCGCGATAGTGGGAGACCCCGCATGCAAGGATAAGCCCGAAGCCGCAATAGAGACTAATTTTCTTGCCAACAAGGCTCTTGCGGAAGCCTGCAAATACAATCAGATAAACAGATTTATCTATGCCTCAACATGCAGCGTGTACGGAAGCATGGAAGGCGACAAATTGCTTACTGAAGAGTCGCCTCTTAATCCCGTCTCTCTCTATGCCAGGTCCAAGATACAGTCCGAAGAAGGGATACTGGCAATGGAAGACGAGAACTTTGCTCCCGTAATACTTAGGATGAGCACTCTTTACGGGTATTCGCCCAGGATGCGTTTTGACCTGGTTGTGAATACGATGACCAAGACAGCCGTAGCCGAAAAGAAGATCTTTGTTCACGGGGGGGGCACGCAGTGGAGGCCTCTGCTGCATGTGGCAGACGCGGCAGCTGCTTATGTTAAATGTCTGGACGCTCCGTTAAAGAAGATAAAGGGGCAGATCTTTAATGTGGGGTCGGAAAAACTTAATATCCAGATACGGGATATAGCAAAAGCGGTTAAGACCCAGGTCCCGCAGGCCGATGTGATAATGGAAGGGGACACGACCGATCCAAGAAATTATTTCGTTTCTTTTTCAAAGCTGAATAAAAAGCTCAGGTTCTCTATAGCTCAAAAGCTGGATACATCAATAGAAAGGATGAAAGATGCGCTGACAAGCGGCGAAATAAAAAATGCGAACGATCCCAAATACTACAATGTGGAGTATAACCAATGAAGAATTCTAAGCTGCCGGCATTTTTAGGTGGAGAGCCGTTCTTTAAGGAGCCCGTGCCCATAACGCTGCCTACGCTTCCGGACCCCAAAGATCTGTTTGAAAGATATTCAAAGATCATAAGCAGCAGGATGCTGACCAACGCGTCCACCGTTCGGGAATTTGAGGCGATGTCGGCCGAATACCTTGGTGTCAAATATGCCGTTGCCCTGAACAGCTGCACCAGCGGCCTAATGCTTTCGATGAAGATATTCGGCCTTAAGGGCGAAGTGATCCTGCCCAGCTTTACATTTCACGCAACTGCTCACTCTGTAGTGTGGAACGGCTTAAAACCCGTGTTTGTTGATTGTGACGCGGAAACATATAATATCGATCCCGCGCAGGTGGAAAAAGCGATAACTCCTCAAACATCGGCTATCCTGGGAGTGCATCTTTTTGGAAACCCCGCAAATGTTGAAGAGCTTGAAAGGATCGCTAAAAAACATAAGTTGAGATTGATGTTCGATGCAGCCCATGCTTTCGGATCAAAGAGGAACGGAAAGAATACAGGCGGTTTTGGAGATGTGGAATCGTTCAGCCTTAGCCCCACAAAGCTTTTGACAGCTGGGGAAGGCGGGATGGCTACCACCAACAACAAGGAGCTTGCCGATGCTTTGAGGGTCGCCAGGAACTACGGGGACAGCGGTGATTATGATTGTGCCTTTGCCGGGTTCAACGCAAGAATGAGCGAGGTCAACGCTTTGATGGGTATAGAGACGCTGAAGATGATCGAAAAGAATGTTGTAAGAAGAAATGAGATTGTAAAGCTCTATAAGGATAGACTATCCCGTATGCAGGGAATAAGCTTTCAGTCCATCGATCCAAAGGACAGGAGCACATTCAAAGACTTTTCCATCTATATTGACGAGAAAGTATTCGGCATGACTCGGGATGAGCTCTATGACGCTCTCCTTAAAGAAAATATCATCGTTAAGAAATATTTTTATCCTCCGGTCCACGCCCAGAAAGCCTACAAGAACATAAAGCAGGCAAATAAACTGGACAATACTGTAAGGATAACGGACAGGGTGTTCAGCCTGCCGCTTTATTCGCATATTGAAGAGGATACCGTCAGAGATATTTGTTGCGTACTGCAGAACATATATGATCATAAGAACGGCAAAAAGTAAGGGGTAAAGCAGATGGATCGTTTTGCATTTTTGATCCAGACGCCTTTTAGCGAGCGCGACTACAAAAGGTTCGGCGTTGACCTTCTTTTGAAGCGCGGGATCAAGGTCGATATTTTAGACCTTACAAAGGCGATAAACCCGGGATATTGCGCCTCATATCAGGTGAATGGAGCTTCTGACTATAAAGGCGTCCACAAGATCGGCTCCGCACAGGACCTGGACCGTTATGTCCAAGCTCATCCCGGAACAATGTATATTGATTTTATAGGCGGCAGGGCAAAGACATATTTTGTCTACCAAATATTCAAAAAATTCAGGTCTGTATATGCGGTCTTTGCGGCAAATCCATTGCCGGGGTTTGCAGGCAAGCATAAGAAAAGACCGTCAGCCATATTAGGCAAACTGCCCGGCATTCTTAAGGTGCAAAAATACAAGGAAAAAGCGTTTTACTACCTGTTTTTGATCGCTGACAGGCTTGGCCTTGTTCAAAAACCGGCCTATATTCTGGCTGGAGGCCTTAGCCCGGTCAATTGTGTGCCGTCAAAGAACAGGAACACAAAGACTATCTATGCGCACACACTTGACTATGATATCTACCTGGACCAAATAAAAAAGGGTCCTGCGGAAAAAAGCCGTGATTATGCCGTGTTTTTGGACGAATTTTTTCCTCTTCATCCGGACTTTTTAGTGCAGGGAGATGAAAACAACCCTTACAAGCAGGACGCGGCAGGGTATTTTTCACAGATGAGGGATATATTCGGCAAAATAGAGAACGAATTAAAAGTGCCTGTGGTGATCGCCGCGCATCCGAGAGCAAAATACGATGGCGCAAAATACGGATATGGAGATAGAACGATAGTGGAAGGCCGGACCTGTGAACTTGCGGCAGGCGCAAAATATGTGCTTCTGCATTCAAGCACTTCGATCAACTTTCCTGTTCTTTTTAAAAAGCCGATGGTCTTTATCATGGCTCCGGGGATCAAAGGCAGTTATTATGAGTCCCAAATATCGGGGATGGCCGGTATGTTCGGCGTGATCCCCTATACGGGAGAGCCTGGGCTGGGTTTGGAGGAGACGATGGCGAGACCTGCCGGATCATTTGGCGTGTACAAGGAAAGTTATATAAAAACGGAGGGATCGGAGGAAAAATATTTTTGGGAAATAATTGCGGATAAAATACTCGGGGAAATAAAGGAGAATAACTGATGAGCGAATTAAAAGGCAAGGCGGTTCTGATAACGGGAGGTACGGGTTCTTTTGGGAAGAAGTTTTGCAAGATCGTTCTTGACGAGATCAAACCGGCAAAACTGATAGTCTACAGCAGGGACGAGCTGAAACAATTTGAGATGCAGCAGCAATTCTCCGAATACAAGAATATAAGATATTTTATAGGCGATGTAAGGGACAAAGAAAGGCTGTTAAGGGCGCTTAACGGCGTTGATTATATTGTGCATGCCGCCGCGTTAAAACAAGTCCCGGCTATGGAATACAATCCGTCGGAAGCAATAAAGACCAATATTCAGGGGGCTATGAACGTGATAGATGCTGCTTTGGACAGGGGCATTAAAAAGGTCATTGCTCTAAGCACCGATAAAGCCTGCAATCCCATAAACCTGTACGGAGCGACCAAATTATGCTCGGACAAGCTGTTTGTTGCCGCAAATTCATATTCGGGAAATCACGGCGCAAGGTTTGCAGTTGTGCGGTACGGAAATGTTGTTGGCAGCCGGGGCAGTGTTGTACCGTTCTTTCAAAAAATGAAAGAAAGCGGTGTTCTGCCGATAACCGATCCGCAGATGACCAGGTTCTGGATAACGCTTGAACAGGGCGTCAGATTTGTGATAAAGGCCTTTGAAAGGATGCACGGAGGAGAGCTGTTTGTTCCAAAGATCCCCAGCATGAACATAATGGACCTGGCAAAAGCTATTGCTCCTGAGTGCAAGACAAAGGTTGTCGGCATCAGACCGGGAGAAAAGATGCATGAGGTCATGATATCGGAGGACGATGCCAGAAATACAAAGGAACTTGAAGATTGTTATGTGATACAGCCGGCATTTAACTGGTGGGACGATGAAAATCATTCTGACGGGACTCCGGTGCCGGAAGGCTTTAAATATTCGAGCGGGGACAACAAACAATGGCTTGAAGTTGATGAGCTTAGAAAGATAATAAAAAACATATGAAAAAGATCCCTTATGCCACGCAATATATAGATGACGGCGATGTTCTGGCGGTCTCAAGGGCGCTGAAAAATGATTTTCTTACTCAGGGGCCGCTGGTAGGCGAGTTTGAGAAAAAGATCGCCAAATACTGCGGGGCAAAATATGCCGTTGCCGTAAACAGCGGGACATCCGCTTTGCATATTGCCTGCCTGGCCGCGGGGCTAAAAAAGGGTGTCGAAGGCATAACCACTCCGATAACCTTTGCCGCCTCCGCCAACTGCATGCTTTACTGCGGGGCAAAACCTGTTTTTGCGGACGTGGACCCGGATACGATATGCATTGATCCTGTTGAGATCGAAAATAAGATAACCAAGAAGACCAGAGTAATCATTCCGGTGCATTTTGCCGGGCATCCGTGCGACATGAAAAAGATAAACGCGATAGCAAAGAAACACAAATTGACGGTGATAGAAGATGCCTGTCACGCGCTGGGCTCAAAATATTACGGGGAAAAGATAGGCTCCTGCAGGTACAGCGACATGTCCGTTCTTAGTTTTCATGCCGTAAAACACATCACCACGGGAGAAGGCGGGGCTGTTCTGACGAACAATGAAAAACTATACAGAAAACTTGTTTCACTACGGACTCACGGGATAGTCAGGGATGAGGCGCAAGCGGCCAGGATAGGGGCCTGGTATTACGAGATGAGAGACCTTGGGTACAATTACAGAATAACGGATTTTCAATGCGCGCTGGGGATAAGCCAGGCAAAAAAACTTCCTGCATTCATAAAGAAAAGAAAAGAAATAGTAAATACATATAATAAAGCTTTTTCAAAGATCCCGGGCATATCGGCTCTCAAGAAACAGCCATGGGCGGATCCTTCCTATCATATTTATGTGATTAGGAACGACAGCGCAAAGACCGGCGTCACAAGAAGGGCTCTGTTTGATATGTTAAGAAAAAACAACATCCTGGTCAATGTTCATTATCTGCCCGTTTACATGCACCCTTATTATCAGAAATCGGGATATAAGAATACATCCTGTAAGCATGCCGAGAATTATTATGGTGAGGCAATAACACTCCCGCTTTTTCCGAAGATGAAAAAACGGGACACAGACAAAGTAATAAAGGTTTTGATATCAGCTGTAAAAGGCAACAAAAAGGCATGAGAGGATTCCGGTATGCAAATAAATAGCTTGATCAGATCGGTGAAACAATTGATCTTTAAGGACCCTTTTTCTTCTGCGGATTGGCAGTCTTGTTCAATTACCCAGAAGAGCAAAGAATATATGGAATGGATAAATTCCGACCTTCTGCGCATATCAAAGGAATATATTGAGAAGAACAGTTTGAAAAAGACGGGTTTTGCCGGAAAGATGAACACGCTGTTCCATACAGACGGGTTTGAACAGCTCGTTGGAAGAAGGGCAACCGAGTATTTTCTGGAAATGTTCAGGATGTTTGATCAAAAATGCAGCAGTGAAACGGCCCCAATTAAAGAGATCACTCTTGAAGACAGCCCTATCAACAGGACGGCTTTTGGGGAATACACGTCCAGGTTCGGGAGATGTCCCAATATCAGATGGGTAAGGAAAAGTAATCTGTTTATAAGATTATTGGGGGTCCTTATCTGCTTTATGTCGATAGTAAAGAACTCGGTTAAGCCGGGTATTGCTCTTTATCAAAAGAAAAGAAAATTTAAGGTGCTGCGGGAATCATTGTGGGGATTAAAAACCAGCGGAGGAAAATATTTTCACGACGATTTCCTGGTTGACGGGAACATGATAAAAAGAGATGATATGCTCTTTTTCTCAAGGGGAGTATCGGGTAAATGCGACTCAAGATCGATGGCAAGGCAGGACGCATTAAACTCTCAATATAGCAGTTTTTATCTTCCATCTCTGCGGTTAAGCGCAGCAGACTTTGCGGCAAGGATACTGCCAAAATATCTCATCTCAAATATCCTTATCCTGCTGGGTGAAATAACGTCTAACAACTTTACCTTTATATTAAATACCAGTGTCTTTTTTACGGGGATCGCTATTCCGTATGAAAAGATCTTTTCTAATTATGAGGTCATTTCAGAATTGGGCCACGACTATTTTTCTGCCAACCATATCCCTGAATCCATCGTCTGCAAGGACCACGGAGTTAAATATTATTTGATGCACTGGTCGGATAACTCAATAAACATAGACACATATCTGCTCTCGGATCTTGTTTGCGATAACTTTTTAATGTGGGGAAAGGCCCATCTGATAGGTGTTGAAGGCGAAAACGCTAACCCTTATTTTGCCGGTTATGTTTTTAAGAAGTTTATCCATGATATCAAAAACTGTAAAAATGATGTAATAGCGCAAATGGGGATAAAGCAGAAGGGGAAAATAATCACATTCATAGATGAAGCCTTTGGCGGTGAGATAAAAATGACGCAGGACAACTTTGTGAGCTTTTGGGAAACTATTCTCAAGACCGCCCAAGATCAAAGGCAAAATACGATAATTATTAAGCCGAAAGGTAAATACCTGTTTGTAAATCTTACAGGGCACTATAGAGAAAGATATGAAGTGTTAAAAGTGCAGATGAGCGGCATGGATAATGTTTATATAATAGATGAGACCAAGTGGTCCTTTATCGAGGCGATAGGGATCTCGGATATCGTGATAACGCAGGGGATGACAAGTTCCGCGACGATAGCGATAATATGCGGTATAGAGGGGCTGTATTTTGACCAGGCGTCATATAATCATCCTTTCAGCAAAAAATATAAGGATGCTGTGGCATTTGACGACAGTGAAAAACTGATCAAGAAGATATCTTTGATCGTTAACGGACAGGATTCGGTCTTTGATGTTATTCCTGAAAAGGAGATCAGAGGATTTGACGAATTTGCGGACGACAGGGGGATAGACCTGATCAGACACCTGTTGGCCACCGGCAGGCAAAACCGATGAAAAATAAAATAAATATTATTGACTGCGGCCTTGGCAATATCAGCTCCGTAAAGAACGCTTTTGAAGAACTGAAGTGTGATGTCAAGATCCTGACGCGGGCAGACCAGGCCGGGGATGATTGCCGGTATTTGATCCTGCCGGGAGTGGGTGCGTTCGGGGACGGCATGAGGCTCCTTAAAGAGACGGGTTTTGACAAAAAGATCAAAGACCTTGTATTGTCCGGGACCAAACTATTGGGGATCTGCCTGGGCATGCAGCTGCTGTTTGACAAAGGTTATGAGTTTGGAGAAAACGAAGGGCTGCATCTGATAAGCGGAGAAGTTAAGAGGATGATGAGCGATAACTTTGGGCTAAGGCTTCCTCATATCGGATGGAATGACACGACTATCGTAAGGCCTGATGACACCTTTATGAAAGACATCAAAGACAGGTCATGCTTTTACTATGTGAACAGCTATGCCTGCTTTCCGAAGAATGAAAAGAATGTACTTGGCTATTATGAATACGGCGGTAAATACGCGGGCATTGTCAGGAGCGGAAATGTGATGGGAGTGCAGTTTCACCCGGAAAAGAGCCAGCAGACCGGTCTAAAGCTTTTAGAGAACTATATTAAGGCATAAAATATGTTAAAGACAAGGCTGATCCCTATATTATTATTGAAGAACGGGTTTTTAGTGAGAAGCTATAAGTTTACCCGGCACCAGTCAATAGGCAATCCTTTGATACAGACGGCCAGGTACAATAACTGGTCCATTGATGAATTGATATTTATTGACATCACAAGGGATGATGTCTACGATCTTAAGAGGGATGACCAGAAATTAGAGGGTGTTTCTAGTATTATTGAGGTGTTGCAGGTCATAAGCAAATCCTGTTTTATGCCTTTGACGTTCGGGGGCAAGATAAGGACGATCGATGACATGAAGATAAGATTTGAGAACGGCGCGGACAAGATAACGGTCAATTCGGTGTGCTTTGAAAATCCGGAAATAATAAAGCAGGCGGCCCAAAGGTTTGGAAGCCAGGCCATAGTGGTAAGCATTGATGCAAAGAAAAATCCGGACGGCACATATGAGGTATACAGCCATAACGGAAAAAAACCTACCGGCTGGGCCCCGGATAAATGGGCAAAATTTGTTGAAGAGAGCGGCGCGGGAGAGATACTTTTAAACAGCATAGACAGGGACGGCACAGGGTCGGGCTATGAGATAGAGATGGTAAAGCAGGTCGTAAAGGCCACAAATCTTCCGGTCATCGCGCTGGGAGGAGTGGGGGAATACGAGCATTTTGTTGAGGGCGTGGTTGAGGGCGGGGCTTCGGCTGTTGCCGCGGCAAACATCTTTAATTTTAGGGAGTTGAGCGACAGGAACGCAAGAAGGGTTATGATAGAAGCGGGGATCAATGTGAGGGAGCTGAACGATTATTTAGGAAAGGAGTCAGTAGAATGAACCAGGCCCAAAAGAAAAGGTATGAGGCGGGAAAAATATTCTGGTGCACGTCGTGCGTGGTGCCGTCAAACTACGCGCAGGGGATCGAGTTTGATGAGACGGGGGAGTGTTCCGGTTGTACGGTGGGAAGAGAGCATTATCATGAAATAGACTGGATCCAGAGGCAGAAGAAGTTCAAAAAGATAATAGAGCCCTATGTGAACAAGGGAAATCAATACGACTGCATTATCCCGGTAAGCGGGGGCAAGGACAGCTATTACCAGGCTCATATCATAACAAAAGAGCTGGGGCTTAAACCTTTGCTGGTCACTTTTCACGGGGACAACTATCTTCCCGAAGCGCAGGGCAATCTGGACAGGATGAAGCATCTTTTTAACTGCGACCACCTCATATTCCACGTTGGCAGGCCCGCGTTAAAAAAACTTCACAGAGTGGGCTTTGAAAAGACCGGGGACATGACATGGTATATGCACTCCGGCATATTTTCATTCCCGGTCCAGATAGCCGTAAAGTTCAACATCCCCCTGCTTTTTTGGGGCGAGCCTCCCGGCGTCTACAGGAACGGGATGTATTCATACAATGACTTTATTGAGATGACAAGAAAATTCAGGACGGAGCATGCGCAAAGGGGATATGAATGGTTTGATCTTGTAAAAGACAACAAAGAAGGATTGACTGAGATGGATATGCTTTGGTCGAAATATCCTGAGGATAAGGACCTTGACAGGGTTGGGGTCAGAGGAATGTATCTTGGCAACTATTATTTGTGGGAACAGCATGAGCTCACAAAGTTCGTGGTTGACAATTACGGCTGGGAACCCAAAAGGTCGCCGTATCAGAGAACGTACAGGATCTTCGGAGGAATAGACGACATGCATGAGATCGGCATACATGACTGGTTAAAATTCATGAAATTCGGTTACGGAAGATGCACCGATGATGCGAGCCTTGACTGCAGAAGCGGCGTCTTGACCAGAGAAAAAGCCATTGAACTTGTAAAGGTCCATGATCCGGCATATCCTTCGGAAGACCTCCCGAGATGGTTGGATTTGACGGGATATACAAAAAAGGAATTTGATGAGATCTGCGACAGGTGGAGGAACAAAAAAGTGTGGAGAAAAGACAAGAATGACCAGTGGGAATGCGACCATATCTGGGACAATCCCAATAATGAGCTCTAAAAAATGAAGATCGAGGAAGTGTTTAACAAAAAGAACAACGGCGTTTATGTCATTTTAGAAATGGCCAACGCCCACGACGGCAGCGCGCAGATAGCCGGACAGATCGTAGATGCCGCGGCCGATGCGGGAGCTGACGCGATAAAATTCCAGCTTTTTACCGCAGATGAGCTGGCGGTCCCGGATTTTTCGTATTATGAGCTTTATAAAAAGCTTCAGATGCCGCTAGAGACGTGGAAAGGGCTTGTCAAACATGCCAAAGATAAAGGGCTTGACGTCCTTTTTGATGTTTTTGGCCTTGAGAGCGCTAATACAGCGTTTGACCTTAACGCTGCCGGGATCAAGGTGCATAACGCGGATATTTCAAATTATGAGCTGCTTAGATCAATAGCAAAAATGAAATTGCCTGTGATCCTGTCGTGCGGAGGATCTTACGTCAGTGAGATACACAAAGCGATGGACATTCTTAAAAAGAACGGCACGGACAAGATAATGCTGATGTTTGGTATCCAGTCATACCCCACGCAGCCGGAGGACAGCTTTTTGGCAAAGATACAATTATTGAATGATGAGTTTTCTGTCCCCGTAGGATTTGCTCCCCATCTTGAAGGCGGCTCTCAAGAAGCTGTCCTGGTGCCGGGGCTTGCGGTTGCGGCCGGCGCAAAGGCTGTGGAAGTGCATTTAACGCTTGACAGGTCAAAAAAATTACCGGATTATTTTTCTTCGCTTGAGCCGGGGGAATTGAAGCAGATGCTCTCTGCCGTGAATATGGCATCCAAATCCAGAGGGGAAAGATCTTTGGAGCTTTCAAAAAAGGAAACCGAATACAGACAAAAGCACAAAAAATTCCTAACGGCTTCCGAAAGCATCAAGGCGGGGGAAAAGATAAGTTACAAGAACGTGGCTCTCAAGCGCATAAATGATTCCGGTGAAGACAATCTTACAGAGATAGACCCATTTATCGGGAAAACCGCTGTTGCCGCAATTGAAAAATATTCGCCCGTAAAAAGAAAGGACCTTAAATAATGAAATCGACCGCTGTTCTGGCTTGCAGACTTGAATCGACCCGCCTGTTCGGAAAGCCGATGCAGCTAATCAACGATATGCCGATAATCCTTCATCTTATAAGCAGGCTAAGGAAAGCAAAAAAGCTTGATGAGATAGTGCTGGCAATAAGCGATGAACCCGGACAGCATGTGTTCATTGACCTGGCAAAAAAGAACGGCTTAAGATATGTGATCGGCGATCAAAAAGATGTCCTTGGCAGGCTGATAAAAGGCGGAGACCTTGCTAAAACCGATATTGTGGTCAGAACCACTACCGAAAACCCGTATGTGTACTGGGAAAACCTTGACGAGCTTATATCCCTGCATATTAAGAATTCGGCGGACATTACCGTTACTGAACATCTGCCTCTGGGTGCTTTTCTTGAAGTGATAAGCCTGTCTGCAATGAAAAGGGCACACAATGACGGGGAGGACAGGCACAGAAGCGAGCTGTGCACCCTTTATATCTCGGAAAACCCGGATAAATTCAAGATACAAAAGATCAAAGCGCCCGAAAAACTCTGTAGAGCGGACATCAGGTTGACCGTGGATACGCCCCAAGACCTTATTCTGGTCCGTACGATCTGGGAAAAACTGCATGCAAAAGATCCTCTGTTCTCTATATCGGACATAATTGAACTGTTTGAAAAAGAACCGGGTCTTAAAGAGATCAATGCGTCAAATAATCAGACCTTGTATCTCTGGAAATAAAAATAGCATGTTTAATTTTGGATTAAAGATATGGTCAAAGAATGAAGATCAGTACAACAGCGCGGCACAGCTCTATAAAGAGGGTGTGTACGGCTATATCGAGCTTTATTCAGTTCCGGGCACTTTTAAGGACCATTCGGATATATGGAAAAAACTTAAAGAAGAACAGGGGGTTCCGTTTGTCATCCACGCGCCCCATTACCTGGGAGGCATGAACCTTGCCAAGAAAGAGATGAGAGAGAATAATAAAATACTGGCGCAAGAGGCTGTCAGTTTTGCAGACAAGCTGGAGGCCGGTATCATAATCTTCCATCCCGGGGTTGACGGTGATGATAATGAATCCGCCGCTCAAATAAAGGCATTGTCAGATAAACGGATAGTAGTTGAAAATAAGCCCCGCCTGGCACTGGACAGCGACCTTATATGTAACGGCAATTCTCCTGAAGCCATAGAACAGATAATGAAAAAAAGCGGAGCCGGATTTTGCTTGGATATTGGGCACGCGATCTGCTCTGCTAATTCCGGAAATATAGATTATAAGATCTATCTAAAACAATTCATTAAACTTAATCCCAGGCTGTATCATTTTAGCGACGGGGACGTTTTTGGGCAAAGGGACCAGCATAAGAATTTTGGGAACGGGAACTATCCTGTTAAAGAGATCCTGGCATTGATCCCGCAGGGATCAATGATCACGGTTGAGACAAAGAAGAACAGCAAAAATGATCTGGACGACTTTATTGCCGATATATCTTTTCTGAAGAGGAAGATGTGAAGTGGGCATCATATTAAGAAAAGCGGAAATTATGGACTGCCGCGATGTTTTTGAATGGAGGAACGATCCTGCAGTAAGAAACATGAGCCTGGATCAAAGACCCATTAAAGATACCGACCACGACAAATGGTTTAATAATTCTCTCAAAAATCCAGACAGGGACCTGATCATTGCCGAATCCGAAGGAAAAAAGATCGGGGTTGTGAGGGTTGACAGGCTTAATGAATATTCCGGAGAGATAAGCATCAATCTGGCCCCTGATTCAAGAGGAAAAGGATTTGGCCCTGAAATCTTGCGGCTTTTTAGCCGGACAGAGTTAACAGCCGGCGGCTACAAAATACTGATAGCCAGGATAAAGAACACCAATCCGAATTCGGTAAAAGCGTTTGAAAAGGCGGGATATAAAAAGCTTTTAGAGTACACTTCAAATTCCGGAGAATTGATAATAATCATGTCAAAGGCGGGCGAACTTTATGATGAATAATCGTCCCTTTATCATCGCAGAAATGTCGGGTAATCATAACCACAGCCTGGAAAGAGCCTTGAAAATCGTTGATGCCGCGGCAGATTGCGGCGTTGACGCGCTAAAGATACAAACATATACGGCTGATACTATGACAATTGATTGCGGCAGGGACGAGTTTATCATCAATGACGATAAAAGCCTTTGGAAAGGCAAGAAGCTGTATGACCTTTATAAAGAGGCATCAACGCCCTGGGAGTGGCACAAGCCGATATTTGAAAGGTGCCGCCAAAAAGGAATAACGGGTTTCAGCACTCCTTTTGACGGGACCGCGGTGGATTTTCTTGAGGCCCTGGGCTGCCCGATGTATAAGATAGCTTCTTTTGAAATAGTTGACCTTCCCCTGATAGAAAAGGCCGCTAAGACAAGGAAACCGATGCTTATCTCTGCAGGGATGGCCGCGGCAGAAGAGATAGAAGAAGCGGTAACTTGTGCCAGATCGAACGGCTGTCCCGAGGTTATGATCTTGAAATGTACAAGCACTTATCCCGCGGAGCCAAAAGATTCAAACCTTTTGACGATCCCCGACATGGCGGCAAAATTTAAATGCAAAGTCGGGCTTTCGGACCACACCGTTGGAATAGGAGCGGCCATAGCATCTATAGCGCTGGGCGCCGTTGCGGTAGAAAAGCATTTTACTTTGTCGCGAAAAGACGGCGGAGTGGACTCCGCGTTTTCAATAGAGGCTGAAGAAATGAGAAATCTTGTTAAAGAAGCCGCAAGAGCCTTTGATTCCTTGGGAAGCGTTAAATACGGTCCCGGCGATAATGAGAAAGCATCTTTAATGTTCAGGCGGTCGGTTTACGCGGTCAAGGATATTAAAAAGGGCGAAAAATTAACAAATACAAATGTCAGGATAATAAGGCCGGGGCATGGATTGTCTCCAAAATACTACGGGGATATATTGGGGAAGACCGCCCGGAAAGATATAGCTTTTGGCGAGCCGATATGTAAAGATTATTTTAAATAGAAAAAAGGAGGACTTTATGGATTTGAGAAGAAAGCTTAAGAGAAATGTGCTGTCGCTGGGCTCATGGATACAGGTTCCAAATACATTTATTGCCGAGACAATGGCAGGTTCAGGTTTTGAATGGCTTGCCATAGATATGGAACACGGCTTGATAGGAATAGAGGACGTTTATAAGCTTATCCAAGTCATCGACCTTTCAAATTGTTCAGCGCTGGTAAGGCTTAATGAAAACGATCCCAGCACTATAAGGCGGGTTATGGACGCGGGTGCCGGCGGAATAATAGTTCCTATGATAAATACAAAGAAAGATGCTGTTAAAGCCGCTGAAGCCCTTAAATACCCTCCCGAGGGAAAAAGGAGCTTTGGTCTGGGCCGAGCGCACGGATACGGCAGGGATTTTAACGGCTATATAAAAAGAAGTAATAAAGACAGTGTTTTAGTTGTACAGATAGAACATATCGATGCGGTAAACAATCTTGATGAAATATTATCTGTTAAAGAGATAGATTCGGTAATAATCGGGCCTTACGATCTAAGCGGTTCAATGGGGATCCCCGGCAAGTTCAACGATAAGAGATTTGAACAAACAGTCCGGACAATAATTAAAAAAGTTAAAGAGAACAAGAAACAGTTGGGCATACATATAGTTAATGCAAATCCGGCAGAGTTAAAGAAAAGGATAAAACAGGGTTTCAGATTTATCGGATACGGAATGGATACGGTGTTTTTGCAAAAAGGCATAGAGGCGTCAAAAGGACCCAAATAAAATGAGGTATATCACGGTTTTGTCCAAGATCCTGAAAAAAGAAATAACTTTGGCGGATATGAACAGTCACGCCTATTTTGAAACGTTCAAGCGGTGGAGCGGGTTTTGGGGCACGGTCAATTTTAGGATAAAAGCCCGGATATTCGGAGTTAAGGCCGGAAAAAAAGTGAAATGTTACGGACCGATAGATATTTTAAGAGCCATGAAAAGCACGATCGAAATAGGCGACAACGTTTCTTTTGTTTCGTCTTCTAAAAGAGGAACGGCCAGCTCGATCTATTCCCCCGTCAGATTGAGGACTTGGAATCCAAATTCCAAAATATTGATCGGAAGTAATTCGGGCCTAAATGGAACTTCCATTACTTCAAGGTCAAAAACGATAAGCATCGGCCAGGGCGTGATGATAGCTCCCAATGTTGTTATAGTTGATTCCGATTTTCACGCTTACTGGCCTCCGGAAAACAGAGCTGTTAATCCGGGGTTTGAATCTGATGCTGACGTGACAATATCCAGGAATGTTTGGGTAGGGATGAACTCTATAATCCTCAAAGGCGCAAATATAGGAGAAAATTCCATAATAGGCGCCGGAAGCGTTGTTACAGGAAGTATTCCTGCCAATGTAGTGGCTGCGGGAGTTCCTGCGAGAGTGATTAAAAATCTATCCGGAGGAAGTAAATGAATATAATAGGAATAATCCCTGCAAGAATGGCATCATCCCGCTATCCCGGAAAACCTCTTGAGAAAATACTGGGAATGCCCATGATAGGCCACGTTTATTTTAGATGTAAGATGAGCAAGTCTATGAATGAAGTTTATATCGCTACCTGCGACAAGGAAGTAATGGATTACGCAGCTTCTATCGGCGCAAAAGCGGTACTGACAAAAGATTCGCATGAGCGGGCCTCCGACAGGGCCGCGGAAGCTATGACCAAGATAGAGAAAGAGACAGGTAAAAAGATCGATATCCTTGTAATGATCCAGGGGGATGAGCCAATGACAACGCCGAAAATGATCGATCTGGCTCTTGAGCCGTTTAAGAATGATCCTTCAACTCTGGTGTCGAACCTGATGTCTCCGCTTCGGACAAGACAGGAGCATGAGGACCCCAACGAAGTCAAAGTGGTAGCGGATATTCACAACAACGCCCTGTATTTTTCTAGAGAGGCCATCCCGTCATGGAAAAAGGGAGCAAAGAGCGTACCGATGATGAAACAGGTGTGCATAATACCCTTTAGAAGGGACTTTCTTATAGAATTTAATTCTCTTGAGCCGACCCCTCTGGAAATAATTGAATCTGTTGACATGCTAAGAGTTCTAGAACACGGCTATAAAGTGAAGATGGTGTTTTGTGAGGACGAAACATACAGTGTTGACACGCCCGAAGACCTAAAAGAAGTTGAAAAAGCCATGAAGGACGATCCTTTATGTAAAAAATATCGTGAGGAGAAATGATTTGAAGGAAGAAGAAATAAGAAAACGGGAAGTATTTAACAAATATCTTGAACTTGTGGAAGAGGATGTGAAAACCTTTTTTGATTTTTCAAGATTTGAAGTAGGCCCTTGTCCCGCATGCGGAGATAAAAGATCTGTTGAGCAGTTCAAAAAGCTGGGATTTAATTACGTTTCCTGCAAAAACTGCAATACTCTTTTTGTTAACCCAAGGCCTCCTTTCTCCGTGCTTGACGAATTCTATTCAAGATCCCCGTCGACAAACTTTTGGGTAAATGAATTCTTTAAACCGGTTGCGCAGATAAGAAGAGAAAAGATCTTTAAGCCCAGAGCGCAGGACGTGGCTCCGATGATACCCGCGACTTCGCATTTGAATGTGGGGGACATTGGCGCGGGGTTTGGGCTGTTCCTGGAAGAGCTTAGAAAATTGAGGCCGGACTCGACATACTACGCGATAGAGCCGTCCGTAGAAATGGCAGGTATATGCCGCAGCCTGGGGTTAGAGGTAAGACAGCAAAGTGTAGAAGATGTAAAAGATCTAGACGGTTCTTTTGACATTTTGACCGCGTTTGAACTGTTTGAACACCTGCATAACCCCTCGCTGTTCTTAAAAAAGATAAACGGCCTTTTAAAGCCGGGAGGCCATCTGGTCCTTACCACTCTTAACGGAGAGGGGTTTGATATTCTGCTTTTATGGGAAAGATCAAAGAGCGTCAGTCCTCCGCATCATCTGAATTTCTTTAACACCGGTTCGATAGCCGGTCTTATGAAAAATAATGGTTTTGAAATAATTTCTGTCACGACTCCCGGAAAGCTTGATTGGGACATTGTGGATGGGATGATAAAAAAAGAGAAAGCGAGCACAGGAAAGTTGTGGGATAAAGTTGCTTTGCTTGACGAAAAAGCAAAATCCGCCCTTCAAAAATGGATATCGGAAAGCAATATGAGCTCTCACATGAGAGTGGTCGCAAGAAAGGTTAAATAATATGACGAAGATCGCCGTTACTACAACATCATTTGGAAAATATGACCCCACCGTTCTTGATCCGGTCAAGAAGCTTGGGATGGAAATAGTTTTTAATGAACTTGGAAGGCAGCTTAAGGAAGAAGAGATCCCCAGAATATGTTCAGATTGCATCGGAATAATTGCCGGGACCGAAAAACTGGACAAAAGATCCCTTGCCGCCTTGAAGAGCCTTAAGGCGGTATCAAGGTGCGGTGCCGGAATGGACAACGTTGATGTTGAGGCGGCAAAAAGTCTGGGTATAAAAGTGGCAAACACTCCCGATGCCCCGACGGACGCGGTAGCCGAGCTAACCCTTGGAGTTATGATAGATGTGATGAGAAAAGTGACAAAGGCGGATAGAGATATCAGAAAAGGAATTTGGAAGAAACCCATGGGGAATCTAATTAAGGGGAAAAAGGCCGGGATAATAGGTTTTGGAAGGATAGGCAGGGCGGTTGCGGCTCTTTTGCTTTCTTTTGGCGCTGAAATATATTATTTTGACCAGGTGAAAAATGATATTGTAAAAAACGCCAAATTCATGCCTTTTGAAGAGTTGCTGTCTTCATGTGAAATATTATCCCTGCATCTTCCTTATGACAAAACAAAAGGAGCTTTGCTGACAAAGGATAACATCTCAACGATCAAGAAAGGCGCGTTTTTATTTAATATTTCAAGGGGCGGACTTGTGAGCGAAGAAGCTCTTTTTGAAGCGCTTAGATCAGGACATCTTGCCGGAGCCGGGATAGACACTTTTGAAACAGAACCGTATAAAGGCAAACTTATAGAGCTTGAAAACGTTGTGCTTACTCCGCATATAGGATCTTATGCAGTTGAGTCAAGAATATTGATGGAGCGCCAATCGGTACGGAATTTATTAAAATTACTGGAGGAGAATGTATGAAAATAATAGTATTCGGAGGTTCCGGGTTTTTGGGCAGCCACGTGGCGGATGCTCTTACCGAAAAGGGGCACCAGGTGACGGTCTTTGACAGGGAGGTGTCAAAGTATCTTAAGGAAGGGCAGAAGTCAATAACCGGGGATATCACTGATGAAAAGGTGGTCCTTAACGCGGTAAAAGGTCATGAGATCGTTTACAATTACGCGGGGATGGCCGATCTGGGAGAAGCTAAAGCAAAACCGCTTGAAACTGTAAAAAGCAATATTTTAGGAAGCACTGTGATACTTGAAGCCTGCAGGGCAAACAAGGTGAAAAGATATGTTATGGCCAGCACTCTTTACGTTTACAGTGATTCCGGATCGTTTTACAGGGCGAGCAAGCAATCATGCGAGCTTCTTTGTGAATGTTATAAAGAAATTTACGGCGTTGATTTTACTGTCCTGCGTTACGGCTCTCTTTACGGACCAAGGTCAAATGATACCAACTGGATACACAGGGCTCTAAAACAGGCACTCATGGAGAACAGGATCGAGCGCCGCGGCGACGGAGAGGAATTGAGGGAATATATTCATGTAAAGGACGCGGCCAAGATGAGCGTTGATGTTTTGAGCGATGAATACAAAGGCCAGTATGTGATCATTTCTGGCCGTAATCAGATCAAGATCAAAGACCTTCTTGTAATGGTCAAAGAAATGCTTAAGAATAAGGTCGAGATCCAGTATAAGCCCGTTGAATCAAACGAGCACTATGAGATAACACCGTTCACGTTCAATCCAAAACTTGCAAAAAAGATCGCGAGTGAGAACTATATAGATCTTGGGCAGGGGATCCTTTATATGCTTAAAGATCTTTATAAGGAATATGCTCCCCACAAAAAGCATTTGGGAGTTTATGTCAAAGATTAAAGCAATAATATTTGATTTTGACGGAGTAATTGTTGAATCCATGGGCATCAAGGCGGACGGCTTTGCCCATATCTTTAGGGATCGTCCCGATAAGGTCGCACAGATAGTGGAATACCATCTGGCGCACGGCGGGATGGGAAGGATGGAAAAATTTGAGAATATTTATAGACTATTCCTGAATAAGAAGATAAACGAGAAAGAAAAATTGTCGCTAAGCAAAGACCTTACCGACTATGTTTACAAAAAGGTCGTCGAGTGCCCGTTTGTTACAGGAGCAAAAGAGTTCCTGCAAAAGCACAAAGATGAATATAAGTTCTTTATTGTTTCCGGAACGCCTGACGGGGAGATCAAGTCTATAGTAAATGACAGAGGTTTGAGCCCGTATTTTATAGAAGTTTTGGGATCTCCCGACAAAAAATCGGTACTTAACAGAAGGATCCTTCAAAACTACAGCCTAAAGCCTGACGAAACCGCATTTGTAGGTGATTCTATAGATGATTATGAAGGGATCAAGGATACGGGCATAATATTTATTGGCAGGATAACCCGGGGAAGTGACCCTTTTAATACTCTGCCGGTAAAACTTAAGATAAATGACCTTGTTGGAATGGAAAGATTGGCAGCCGATGGCAAAATATAGATTTCTATCGCACAACCTTTCAAGAAATACGCCTTCATACGGCAATTCTTCCCGTCTTACGGTCTCTGCCGGTAAAAGCCTGGTGAAGGGGGATTCGTGCAATACGTTTTCCTTTTCTATGGATAATCATTTGGGCACGCACATTGACGGGCCAAGGCATTTTTACGGAAAGGGCGACGATATAAACATGTTTGATGCAGGTTCTTTCGTTTTTGAGCGCCCCTTTGTCCTTAACTGTTTTAAAAAAGCAGGAGGATTTGTCACAAAGAACGATCTTCTTAAAGTCAATAAAGAATGCGACCTCCTTATCTTGAACACGGGATTTTCAAAAAAACGCAAAACAAAGGATTATTCGTATAATAATCCGGGAATTTCGATTGAAGCCGCCGAGTATATTGCAGCAAAGTTTAAACTTTTGAAAGCGGTAGGTATTGATTCAGTGTCTGTATCCTCTTATTCGGACAGGCCTGCCGGAAGAAAAGTCCACAGAATACTTCTTTCTAAGAGAAATAAAAACAGAAAACCATTGATGCTGATCGAGGATATGGACCTTTCAAAAAGCCTTAAAGGTTTAAAAAGAGTGTTCGCATTCCCCCTTATCATAAGCGGGCTCGACAGTCTCCCCTCAACAGTTGTTGGAGAGTTTAAATAATGATCGGCAAAGAGACCATGTTAAATGCGCGCTCAAAATACATCGACTTTATCTACCGCTGGCCAAAAGAATACACTCAAAACGGAAAGGATTTCAGGCAGCTGTTTTTACTCGACGGGGGGCTTTCTCTCTGGTGGGCCAGCGAAATGCACAAAAAAGAGATCGAGGACAACGGCTTGTTCCAAAGATTGTGCGAACTGGAGGCAGGCCAAAAGATCTCGGTTGTTAAGATCTCCGGACTCAATTTGCTCAAGGATTTTATTCCCAGGCTCAAGTTTGTTGTTAAGATGGCAGTTCGGGTAATTCTTATCAGGATATTTGTTGGAGTTAAACGCGAAAAAGCGAAAACTCTTTTTTATACCTTGTTCGGAATAATATCAAACGGGACCCCAAAGGGCCTTTTTGACAGATATCTGTTTGATATCCCCGAAAGGACCGCAAAAGCTTCTGGAGAAAATGCACTTTGTTTTTCTTTCTACTATGGAAGCATAAAAAAAATAATATCGGACAGGGAGATCCTTAAAAAATCGGGTGTTGTGTTCTTGGAAAACTATATCGGAATAAGGGACCTGATAGATTCATTGGGAGCAGGACAATACGTCAGATATTATTTTATGGAGAAAAATGATCTGTTTCAAAAATCCTTTGATTATTACGGCGCTGATCTTTCTTTCTGTTTTAAGCCTCAATTAAGAAAGACGTATGCGGGGGAAGGATTTTCGGAAATGCTTCTTCTGACAAGGTCCTGCGGCAGGATGTTTAAATCAACAGGTGCCAAGGTCCTTGTCTCATCCCATGAGACATATCCGCAGTCCAGAGTGCTCTTTTATGAGGCAAAGAAATTAGGTGTTTATACATATGCGCTTCAGCATGCTTCGATCACACCTATGAAGCTGTGGTACGCTTTTAGCCCCAGCGAGTTGTCGGAAGGGATGCCTGTAAGCGACGCATTCATATTTCAGGGTGAGATGGGCAGGAGAGTATTGATCGAAGGCGGTTATCCGGAAATTAAAAGTTTTGTCTTGGGCTCTCCCAGATCCGACAAATTGTTCTATCTAAAACAAGAGGGCATAGAAACTGAATTGCCAAAGAATAAAAAGATAGTACTGGTCACCACGGTTCTGTCAACAGGCGATACAAAAGCCATAATAGAAGCTGTTGTGCGAGTCGCGGCAAAAAGGAAAGACCTGCACTTTTGCATAAAGCCCCATCCTAACTGTCCGGTGGCCGGTTTACTGGATGAAAAACTATATGAAAATATTTCTGAATCACATGACAATGTCCATCAGCTGATCCTTCGCTCAAATGTCCTTGTTACCACATATTCGATAACAGCCGACGAAGCTATAGCTCTTGGATGTCCCGTTATTTGTCTGCGCACCGATAGTATAATTGACATGAGCAGTTTTTTTGAGGTTCCTGCAGCGCCTTACGCTGCCAGCGTGGATGAGCTGGAGACTTTTATTGACGAAGCTGCCCTTAACACAGGAGATTTTCCTTCTTACAGGAGGAATTGGCCGCAGCTGATAAAGGACACCTTTTTCTTGTTGGATGGAAAAGCAACGCAGCGTATAGTAAATTTGATAGCATTAAATGACGGGTCATTATAAAAGGAGATAAACATGTTGCTAGTTACCGGCGCCAGAGGGATGGTTGGATCATATGTGGAAGAAGTCTTTGACGGTGAAAAGCTGGTCATGACCGACATTCCCGAGATGGATGTGACGGATAAGGATAAAGTGTTCGGCCTGGTATCAAAACATAAGCCGGATTTTGTTCTTCATCTTGCTGCGGAGACAAATGTTGACCTCTGCGAGACCCAGATAGATCATGCCTACAGGGTCAACGCAATGGGTGCCTATTATGTTGCTCTTGCCTGCAAAAAGTACGGGGCAAAAATGATCCACATAAGTACGGGAGGCGTATTTAACGGCAAAGGCAGGTATGTGAACACGGAATTTGACATGCCTGACCCGCAGAACATTTACAGCAAGGCCAAATACGAGGGTGAAAGGCTTATAAAGGATCTTTTGAATGATTTTTACATATTCAGAGCGGGTTGGATGATAGGCGGCGGACCCAAGCTCGATAAAAAATTTGTCGGAAAAATGATAGAACTGTTTGGTGCAAAGGATAACTTAGAGGTTGTAAATGACAAATTCGGGACCCCGACATTTGCAAAAGATCTTTTGGAGGGTATCAAAAAGATAATAAAAACCGGGAATTATGGGTTGTACCATCTGGGAAACAGTGGAGGCTCTTGCACAAGATATGATATCGCGCTTGAAATAGCAAAGATAATCGGTAAAAAAACACAGATCATTCCTGTTTCATCCGACAGGTTCCCTTTGCCCGCCCCCAGAGCCGAATCGGAAGCCATGGCAAATTATAAGCTGGAGCTTATGGGCCAAAATCCCATGCCGGATTGGCGCAAGTCTTTAAAAGCCTATATCTCAGAATGGGGCAAATAGCTTGCCAAAGTTTAGTGTAATAATCCCGCTTTATAACGGGGCTAAATATATCAGAACCGCGCTTGACAGCGTGTCCTCACAGACTTTCAGGGATTTTGAGATCGTAATATGCGATGACGGCTCAACGGATGATTCAGCTGACATTATTAAAAAATATTCACAATCCCATCCTGAACTAAAAATCAAATATGTCTATCAGAAGAACAAGGGACTTGGCGGCGCTAGGAACACGGCTATTCGCAGTGCGGAAGGGGATGTTTTAGCTCTTTTGGACCAGGACGATATCTGGTATCCTGAAAAACTTGCAATGACAGCGAAAGTGTTTGATTCGGACAGCGATTTGATGATTGTTTGTAATGACGAGGATATTATCAAGAATGGCAAAAAATACTCGGTTTCAAAATATGGTCCTTATTCAAAAGACATGTTCAGACAGCTTTTATATAAAGGAAATTGCCTGTCCACTTCTGCAACATCCATAAAAAGAGCAGCCTTTGATTCAATAGGGGGGTTTTCAGAAGATATTAGAAACATACATTTTGTGGAAGATTACGATTATTGGCTGCGTCTTGCGCTCAATTCTTTTAAGTTTTCTTTCTTAAAAAAGCCGCTGGGATGCTATGTTTTGCATGAAGGCAACTATTCTTCGAACAATCTGGGGATGATGTGCGACCATGAAGGCCGCGTTCTTGATATAAATTACTCAAGGCTTAAAAAAAAGGGGCTTGCGGATCTTATCGCTATCAGAAAAAGAATGTTCAGATTGTATCTTTCCAATTCAAAAATGATGTATCCTTCAGATCTGCGCGGATCTTTGCGGTATTTTATTAAAGCGCTGATGTCCGTATTGTTTTAGGAGGCGGCTATGTCTATTTTGTCAAAAAATAATTGCTGCACTGTTCTTATGTATCACAGGATAAGGCCCCGTCTTTCCGGGGGAAAAAGATATCCGAATACCGGTTTAGCTGTTTATTTGGATGAATTTGAAAAACAGATGGCGTTCCTGAAAAAGAATTGTAATGTGTTGTCGAAGAATGAATTCATAGAATGTGTTAAAAACGGCTTTGTTTTTCCAAAACGATCGGTGCTATTAACATTTGACGATGGCTCAACGGATATTTACGAGCACGCATATCCGATATTAAAAAAACACGACATTCCCGCTATTGTTTTTATTCCAACTGATTTTATCGGATCGAACAAGGTTTTCTGGTGGGAAGAATTAGAGTTGTATTTAATGGATTCTCCGGAGGCCTACATAAAAGAAGCTTTGTATATGGTGGAACTAAGTGATGAGGAAAAGGTCAAATACTTAAAAGAAGTTAAAGCCAAGTATAAGGTGAAGGGGCAAAATATCGGCAGGTCTGCCCTGACATGGGAAGAGATCAGAGAAATGATCGGTTCGGGGATATCTTTTCAACCACACACAAAAACACATATCAGGCTTACAAATATTTCAGATAATGAGGCAGAAATTGAAATATTGGGATCCAAAAAAGCGGTTGAGGACAATCTAGGATCCAAAGCGGATGTGTTTTCATACCCGCACGGCGGGATATCGGATTTTACCAATGTTCATGAAGACATCCTAAAACGGAATGGTTTTAAACTGGCTTTTTCCACTTTTGAATGGGAGGTCCGCAAGGGATGCGATATCTATGCTTTGCCAAGATTAGCTGTTACCAGCCTGGATGGTTTTATTATGTATAGAATAAAGATATCGGAAATGCCGGTTCTGTTCAAAAAAATACTAAGGAAGATCCACGACAAATGCGTAAAACCCTGATCACTCCCATATTGGACCTCAAAACATTTGTTGCGGCAAAGAAGGGGTATCCGCAGCCGCTAAATGACGGGGATGTTTTTTTCTTTGGTTATGCAAGAACAGCGCTTATGTGCGGATTAAAGGCGTTGGGCATTCAAAAAGGGGACACTGTGCTGCTTCCTTCATATATTTGCAATGTTATGCTTGCCCCTCTTAACTATTTGGGTATTAATGCGGAGTATTACGGCGTGCGGCGCGATATGTCTCCTGATATGGACGATCTGTCTTCAAAAACCGGAAAAGGTGTTAAGGCGGTTATGGCAGTTAATTATTTTGGTTTTCCGACAAAGCATGATGAAATTAAACAGTTCTGCAGGACAAAAAAAATATTTTACATTGAAGATAACGCTCACGGTTATTTGAGCTGCAGCAAGGACAGGCCTTTAGGCAGTTTTGGGGATATTTCTATCTTTAGCATAAGAAAGACCCTTCCGGTACCAAACGGCGCTGCACTTAAGCTTAACAATCCGTCAATACCGTCTGATATCAGTCCCGTTTTAAACAATGACAGAGGGGAAGTGAAATACTTGTTTGGACAGGTCAGGGCGGCATTTGAGAATCTGTCGGGAATCAGTCCGGTTAAAATTGTAAAAATGATCATTGGAAGGAAAGAATCTTACGAGCCAATGGATGAAGGGATAGAAGAAGAAAAAGATCTGGACAAATACTTGATTAAGCAATCAGCGGTCAGCCAGGCCATAGCAAAAAGAAGCAATTATGACGAGATCAAAAGAAACCGTAGAAAGATGTTCTTAGCTCTCATTAAGGAAATAAAAAGTGCCGAACCGGTATTCAAGGAACTACCGGATGGGGTTGTCCCTTATGCGTTTCCCGTTTATTCAAAGGATGTTAAAGGCTTTATCAAAGAAATGTATGATAAGGGCGCATGCTGCTGCCCCTGGCCGACCCTGCCGTCCAATTTGACCAAGTATCCCGATTTCTACAAGCAGGTGGTTTTGGTCCCCGTCTGGAGAAAATATGGAAATTAAGGTCATTAAAAGCTTTGACGAGTTTGAAGCGTTAAAAGACAAATGGAATCTTGCCCTTAAAAAGAGCTCTTCAAACCTGTTTTTTTTGAGGCATGAATGGCTTTTAAACTGGTGGAAGCATTACGGGCGCGGCCATGACCTGTTTGTCATCCTGGTCATTCATGACGGGGAAATAGCTGCTGCTGCTCCGATGATGATCCTTAACAAAAAGCTGTTTCGCATAATAAAAGTGCGAAAGCTTCAATTTATCGCGCATGATGTTTCGGATTATATGGATTTTATGATAGTAAGTGACCATGCTGCGAATTTTAACAGATTGATGGCGCAAATTAAATCCTCTTCTTCATTATGGGATTGGGCCGAATTTATATATTTAAAGAACGACTCATCTAATTTGAAGTATTGGCGTAATATTGGCGCAGATGTAAATGATATGGTTTTTGACAAAAAGGATGTGTCTGTGATAGTTAATATTGGTGCTCATGACAGCTATGATAAGTATTTAAGAAGTTTGAATAAAAAAGTAAGGCACGATGTTACCCGTCAAATGAACAATATCGAAAAGACCGCGAAGATCAAATTTGATGTTTATAAAAATAGCAATGAAATATTGTCGTTGCTGCCGAATTTCTTTTCTTTGCATAAAAAGAAATGGAAAGACCAGAAAATGGCCAGCCAGTTCTATGACAGGGCCCTTACGGAAAGATACACATCTCTTGCAAAAGATCTGGATGACACCGGCCTGCTTGAGCTGTCTGTCCTGCGGCTCGACAACAATATTGTTGCCATGCATTACGGGTTTACATATGAAGATAGATATTATTGGTATACGCCGACCTATAATCCCGAGTACGCAAAATATTCTCCGGGCAAACTGCTGCTGGCCAAACTGATAGAAAATGCGATCAGCAGAAGGTTTAAGATATTTGATCTATTAAGAGGGAATGAGCAGTACAAGTACTTTTGGACCAAAGATCAGCAGGACCTGTATGGCGTTATTATGCTAAACAGAAATATATCTTCAAGGATCAAGGTCTTTATGTCAAAATCGCTAAAAGAAATGCTGTTAAAAACAATTATCGGTAGAACCTACTCAAGGATCAAGACAACATCAAATCTTATTAAAAAAGAAAGCTAAATCGTGCGCCAAATGCAATATTCCGTATCCGTGATTGTCCCCACAAAAAACAGGAAATCGGATCTTGAAAAATGTCTGAATGCTGTTTATTGCCAGACATATTTGCCTGAAGAAGTGATCGTTGTTGAAGGGGGGAAGAAGGGGAATAAACAATATTTTGAGAGCAGATACAAAGGCTTGAAATATCTGGAGTTCAGAAATAGCACCGGACTTACTCAATCAAAGAATTATGGCATAAAACAATCCAAGGGTGATATTCTGATCTTTCTTGACGACGATCTTTTTATAGAAAGAGATTTTATTTTTAAAATATTGGAGCTCTTTGAGGAAAAGAGATCGGAAAATATCGGCGGGATATCCGGCAACATTATAAATCAAAATACCGAAACGGAAAAAGGCTTATACCGCGTATTAAAAATGGTCTTTTTGATGCCGATGTTCGGGAACGGAGCTTTTAGGATCTCTGGAATGCCTACATTTGTCTACGGGGATAAAAACGTTAGGAAGGTAGAATTTATCGCAGGTGGAGTGACCGCCTATAAACGGAAGGTGTTTGAAGAATTTATGTTTGATGAGAAGCTTATGGGGTACTGTTACGGCGAAGACGCTGATTTTTCATACAGAGTGTCCAGAAAATATGTCAATTATTACACCCCTTTTGCGAAAGCCGCGCATAAACCGTCGTCTGAAGCGAGGGGCAGGGGAATTAAGTCTCTTCTTGGTAATATCTCCGCGATGATTTACAGAAACAAAAAGAACCTGGGAATAAAAGGAATGCTTTTTTCTGTGATCGTTGCAATAGGGATGATCATTGAATCCATTTATTTAAAAATGAGAAATTATCCCAGCACTCCCAGGAGCTTCAGATACTGATCCGATATCTTTTCTGCGGAAAAATCGCGCGCGCGGTTTTTTAAAAAAATTTCATCACGGCGAGCATCTAAAGACCTTTCAATTGCATCCGCAAGCGACTTCGTATCCGACTTGGGCGTTATTATTCCGTATTTTCCGTTTTCCAACACTTCTCGTATACCGCCCGGACAATCTGTTGCAACGATCGGAAGTCCAAGAGCTAGAGCCTCAATCAGCACTATCCCGAACGCCTCATGATCAGATGAAAGCGCAAATACCGAAGATTGTTTCATATAAGGATAAGGGTTTGGATTAAAACCTGGGAGATCAACATCCTTAATAATGTTGAGTGCTTTTGCCTTTTCAATAAGCATTTTTCTTTGGCTACCCTCCCCGATAATAAGCAGTTTTGCTTCATGGTGTTTTCTAATAATAGAAAAGGCTTCAATGAGGCGTGAGTAATTCTTCTCTTTTTCAATCCTGCCGACAGAAATGATGACAGGCGGATGGCCGGTGCTGAAAAAACGATGTTCAAATCGGGCAAAGGATTCTTTTGTTATATCTTCTATTGGTACTGGATTGTATATTACATCTATTCTCGTTCTTGGGATCCCCGTAGTTTTAGAAAAATCTTCCGCGGCAAAATTGGAAACTGCTATGACCTTATAGGCAGCCCAATAAGTCAGCCTGCTTAATAAAGGAAGGAGGCTGAAGGTTATCCCTCCGGATTCCTTTAGCTCGGAAATAATGCTGTGCACTCCCAAAATGATATTGGTTTTTGAAAATGAGAGTATCTTGGCGAGCGCGGCAAAAAGATTTACTGTTAAAGAGCCGGAGATCAAATAGTCCGGTTTTTCCCTTGCCAAATATCCAATGAGAGCAGGAAGTGCTTTTCTTAGCCGTTTTGCCTTTAGATTTACAATGTTATATCCGGATCCCTTGGGTATTCTGGGATACACTTCACCTTCAATGTCTGTAAAGACAAGGTCTATCTGTTTTACATGGCTTGACATGGCATTTGCAAGAACAAGGAACACTCTTTCTATTCCGCCATATCTTCCTCCGGTCACAAGAAATGCTACTTTCAATTTTGCCGCTCCTGTCACAATTATACATAATGTTGGCAGCTATTACTTATTTCATGCCAATATGTTTGTTATAATTACTTATAATACCTCATGAATAAACCAGTCATATCTCCCGGCAGGACATATCGTATTTTAATCCTGATCCTGATCGCGTTGACACCGATCTTTAATTTGGGGGAGATTCTGGCTTTGCTTAGCAATTCTTTGCGTGTTTCAGATATTTCACTCACGCCAATATACATAAAACTTATAAAGGATGCAGGATTTATCGCCATCATTTGCGTCGGCATTTTAAATTATCTCAAGAACAAAAGACTGTTTCTCCATAAGAATTTTGTGTATTTTATGATATCCATATTGTTTTCCGTCGTTATTTCTGTCATTGCAGGGACCGGGATCTCATATATCCTTTATGGTGCGAGATGGATCCTTCCGCTTCTGACATTGTTTTTTGTATATAAATATATTGATGAGAGATTTCAGGAAACACTGACCAGGCTTCTTCTATGGCTTTTTTTATTTGCATTCGTTCTTCAGGTTTGGGAATTGTTCCATTTAAAGACCTGGTTTGGCCCGGGTTTTATGGGGCTAAGTCTGCGGAACCCGGGGTTTTTTATTGCTCCGACATTGATGGCGGTGTTTGCTTTGTTGACCATGTATTACACATATCACTTTGTAAAGAACAGTTTTATTAAGAATGGGGTCGTATATCTGCTTGGCCCGGCAAGCGTAATATTAGCCGCGTCCGGCACTGGGCTCATCTCTCTGATGCTGTTCTATTTTGTAAATTTATACTGCTTTACCAGGCAAAAAATGCTGATATTGATCCTTTCTGTTCTGATAATGTTTTCCGGAGTCATTATGCTTCCCACGCTCACCAATAGAGGGGATATCTATAAGTCTTTTTATGCGCGGGTTGGAATAATGGGGGATAGTATCGGTTTTCAAAATCTGGTCCTATCCCAGAAATTCGGGATGGCGTCAAATGTGGCATCCACCGCAAAAAGGATGTCAACGGATGATGATGGTGCTTCTTTTGTTGCCGATTCTACGGTAACATCGATCGCGTATAACTCCGGATTGTTCTCTCTGGTCCTGTTCTTTTCGTTTGCCCTGGGTCTGTTTCTCAAGAGGCAAATATGTTTTCATCTGTGGGCAATATATCTGCCTTTTATGATGACTAATATTCTATTTGAGTCTTTTCCCGCTAATCTTTTGTTTGTGGTGAATATGGCTTATTTTTATTATCTGAAACAGCAAAACAGGCAGAGGTTGCTGTCAAAGAGCGTGAGCAAATGAAAAAATTAAAGATAATGCAGGTGATCCAGTTCTTTTCTCCGGAGATGGGAGGCTCGGTGGGCAATGTCTTTGGGCTTTCAAAAACGCTGGCAAAAATGGGGCATGAGGTCACTATCTGCACAACAGACTTTGCTTTTGACGAAGGCTATGCTAAAGAGCTAAAAGGAGTTGAAGTTAAAAAGTTCGCGTCAAAATTCGGCAAATACAGATATACCCCGGAAATGAAAGACTGGCTGGAGCAAGAGACAAAAAATTATGATGTTCTTCACTTGAATAATTATTGGGGATATCAAAACATGATATCTTCTGCTGCAGCTACAAGAGCGGGTGTCCCATATGTTGTTTCTCCGCACGGCAGCATTCCTATAATAATGAACGGTTTTATCAAGAAGTATCTGTTTGATATTATTTTCGGGGCAAGGATACTTAGGAACGCCAGCAGGGTGATAGGCGTTTCTGACCTGGAAAGGCGACAGATAGCGTCAAAAGGCGTTCCTGACAGCAAGATCGTCACAATATCAAATGCCGTAATACTTCCTCCGGAGGATATCAAGGACGGACAAGAGTTTAGGAAAAGATACGGCATACCGGAAGACAAAACAATTCTTCTATATCTTGGAAGGGTACACAAAAGAAAGGGAGTTGACATATTGATCAAAGCGTTCTCAAAACTGTTGAAAGATAACTATAACGCCATTTTGATCATAACAGGGCCGGACGACGGTTTTACAAAAGGGGCCGAGGCCTTGATCAAAGAACTAGGGATAGAAAAAGATGTGCTTGTGACGGGGCCGCTTTACGGCAGGGACAAATATCTTGCCTATTACGCCGCGGACATATATGTCCTTAATTCAAGCTATGAGATCTTCGGAAATACGATACTGGAAGCATGTTCCTGCGGCACTCCGGTGGTGATCAATGACAAAGGTGGAATAGCCGGCGTTGTTAAGGACAATTGCGGTGAAGTTGCTCGGTATGATGATGAAGACCTTGCACAAAAGATCAAACTGCTTCTGGATTCTCCGCAAAAACGCGCTGCTTACGGTGAAAAAGGCTATAAGATGGTCAGAGATAATTTTACATGGGATAAGATCGCAAAACTGTACGAATCAGTATATATAGAAGTTACCTGTTCAAAACGCCCCTTTTGATTAGTGATATAATAATATTCATAAATGAGCAAGTTCTTTATCAAAAAGACCTCCGCTGCGTCATTATTTGAGGACATACGCGCGGGTATGGAATGGGCAGGGTATAAAAACCTCATAAAAAACGGCTCAAAAGTCGTTCTTAAGCCAAACTACACTTATCCCGGATACAAAGAAGGTGTTACAACTTCAACCCCGGTTCTTGAAGCCGCGGTTAGAGCGCTAAAGGATATAACTGACGATATAACGATAGTTGAATCTGACGGCGGCAACAAAGCCTGGGCAACTGAAACGGCCTTCAAACACCACTGCCTTCCCGAATTGCAGAAAAAATACGGGGTAAAGCTGGTCAATCTTACTAAATCCCCGCTGCGAACGGTTGAAATAAAGATAGGCAGAAGAATTGTAAAAATAGAGCTCCCGATCCTTTTATTGGACCAGGCGGACACCTTTATAACAGTTCCGGTACCTAAAATACACATGATGACAGGATACACCGGAGCTATTAAGAACCAGTGGGGCTGTATACCGGGAGTTATGCGGCTGTATTATCATTCGGATTTCAGCGAAATAATAAATGCCATCAATAAGTTGTTCAATATAAAAATGGCCGTATATGACGGGACTTTTATGCTCAACAGGAGCGGTCCGATGTTTGGCGATTCAATAAAGATGGATATTGTGGCGGTTACGGACGATCACGCGGCTGGAGACCTTGTCATGACGAATATTATGGGTATCAGGTCCGATAACATCGAGCATTTTAATGTCGCAAAGAAAAAAGGGATAATGCCAAAAGACATAAGCGCAGTTACATTCAATGATGATATCTCAAAATTCAAGACGGTCAAGTTCTACTTAAAAAGAACGCTTCACAACTACGGGGCTCTGGTGCTGTTCAAGAGCAGACTTGCCAATCAGATATTCTACGGAACATTCGTGTCAAAATTCCTGCAGAGGGTCAACAGGCTGATCAAGGGAAATAAATTCAAGATCGAGCAGTATTGATATAGGGGTAATAATGCGGATTTTATTGATAGATCCTCCATTTAAGGTCTTTACGGGATACGCGAACAATTTTTTCCCGATCGGCCTGGCCATACTGGCCGCTGTCCTTACAAAAGAAGGGCATGAGGTCAAGGTCCTTGAAGTCGATAAGATCACAATGACCAATGACATCAACTACAGCGACGAGTACAAGCGGCTTCAACTCTATGTGGATGGCATCAACAATGATCATCATCATATCTGGGGGGACATCAAAAAATATCTGGAGGAATTCCGGCCTGATGTCATAGGTCTTACGGTCATGACCCAGAAACTGGGGGCAGCCGTCAAGCTGGCGCAAATCTGCAAGAAATGGGATGCTTCTGTTCCCGTCATCGTAGGAGGAGCCCATCCGACACTTGATCCGGAACAGGTCTTGTCAAGCAACGATATAGATTTTGCCGTTAGAGGCGAGGGGGAGCTGGTTCTGCCTCAATTAATGAAGGCTATTGCGGCCAAGAGCGGATTTTCGGGGATCGGGTCACTTTCATATAAAAAAGACGGAAAGGTCATCAACAACCCCAATTGCGCTCTGATCGAAGATCTTGATATTGTTCCGCTTCCTGCGCGCGAACTCTTGATGAACGCCCAAAATTATTCATCAGAGGATATGGGAGTTATAATGACCACCAGGGGTTGCCCCTACGGCTGCACCTATTGTTTTCATATGTGGGCAAGAAGGGTAAGATACAGATCTATTGACAGCGTGATAAAAGAGATCAAACTTGTAAAAACCAACTACGGGACAAGACAGTTCGCTTTTAAAGACGATACATTTACAATAAACAGAAAAAGACTGTTCGAGCTTTTGCAGCGGATGATAGATGAAAAGCTGAACATAAACTGGGAGTGCACTACCAGAGTGGATGTTCTTGACGAAGAGATGCTCAAAAAGATGATCGAGGCGGGGTGCAATGTGGTCAAGATAGGAGTTGAGACCGGAAGCCCAAAGATACTTAAAGAGACAAATAAGGGCGTGACCATGGAGCAGATCAGAAAAGCCGCGGCGCTGCTGAACAAATACAATGTTTTTTGGAGCGCATATTTTATGATGGGGCTTCCTCAAGAAACTGAAGAGGATATCCGCAGCACATACACTTTTATGAAAGAATTAAACCCTTATTACGCGGGGCTTGGCGTCTATAACCCGATGCCGGAAACGGAACTGTACGATACTGGCGTAAAGATGGGGCTTTTGTATGAAAAAGTGGGGCTGGACCACTTTTTCAAGGTAAATCCCAAAGACATGTATTTTAAAGACCCTAAAAAGAGAGTGGCGCAAATCGATAATGAAAAATTTGAAAAACTTGCGAATTTTATGATGGATGCATTTCACAAGCACAATACAAAGATGATCAACCTTGTCCGCCGGGGTTGGGCAAGAAGAAGGGCATACAGGTCGGAGCCAAAAATGTTGGCTTCAGATATAAGAAAGGTAATCAAATGGGTGGTTAAAGTATGAAACAGATAATCCAGAACTATAAGTCAGGAGAGCTCCAGCTTGTGGAAGTCCCGGACCCGATACTCCTTCCGGGAGGAATGATCCTTGATACAAGGAATTCGCTTGTAAGCGTTGGCACTGAAAAACTGATGATAGATTTTGCCAAAAAAGGATACCTGGGAAAGGCCCTTGGCAGGCCCGATCTGGTCAAGATGGTGATAAACAAGATCAAGGTTGACGGGTTGATGGAAGCCTACAAAGCCTCCATGAGCAGGCTGGACTCACCGGTGCCTTTGGGCTACAGCTGCTGCGGAAGCGTTATAAAGGTCGCCGACGGAGTCCCTGGTGTCGCAGAAGGGGACCGGGTCGCATGCTATAGCGAACCCTACGCGTCACACGCCGAATATAACTTTGTACCCAAGAACCTGTTCGTAAAGATACCGGAAAATGTCTCCTTTGAGGAAGCCTCTTTCGTTGGGCTTGGCGCTATCGCTTTGAACGCGATAAGAGTTGCGAACCTGTCGTTCGGTGAAAATGTTGCCGTCATCGGTCTGGGCCTTCTTGGCCAGCTGACCGTGCAGATGCTAAAGGCTTTTGGCTGCAAGGTTATAGGAATTGATATAAGCGAGTCAAAAGTAAAGATGGCGTTTGAAGCAGGCTGCGATAAAACTGCCGTTATCGGCCGTGACGACATTTCGCAGGCTGTTCTTGATTTTACGGGCGGTGTTGGAGCCGACGCGGTAATAATAATGGCCGGTTCCCAGGACAATAAACCGATAGAGCTTGCTGCAGAACTGAGCCGCGACCACGGCAGGATAGTTGCCTGCGGAATGATCTCCCTTGATGTTCCCAGGCAGGATTTTTTTAAGAAAGAATTGAGCGTTATTGTTTCCCGCGCAACGGGTCCGGGTAAGTTTGACCCTCTTTATGAATCCAAAGGCATTGATTATCCTCTGCCGTATGTAAGATGGACCACCCAGAGGAATATGGAATATTTCCTGACCCTTATCAGCCAAAAAAAAGTAAATGTAAAAGGACTTATCTCCCACAGATTTACCATCGACAATGCTCTTGATGCCTATGACATGATCTTAAAGGGCAAAGAGCCGTATTTGGGGGTCATACTGGAATATCCTAAACAGCTTAAAAAGGAAACAAGGTCCGTTAAGCTGGACCTTCCGGGGCGCAAAAAGGCATCATCTAATCCTTTAAAGAAAGTCGGGGTCGGTCTTATCGGCGCCGGACTTCACGCTAATACGGGGATACTTCCGTCAATAAAGAAGATCAAGAATATCGAGCTTGTCTGTCTTGCGGATGCGGACGGTTATAAAGCACAACACACGGCCAGAAAATACGGGTTCAAATATGTTGTTTCCGATTATAAAGAAATGCTGAAAGATCCAGCGGTAAACTGTGTTCTTATAGCCGTACGCCACAATCTTCACGCAAGGATGGCAATAGACTGCCTTAACGCGGGTAAAAATGTTTTTGTCGAAAAACCACTTGCGATGAATGAAGAAGAACTCAGGCAGATAGCAAAAGCTTATAACTCCCATCCCGGGCTCGTATTCATGGTGGGGTTTAATAGGCGTTTTTCTCCGTTCGCTCAAAAAGCAAAGGCTCTTCTGGCGGGAGCCGACAATATGGTCATAAACTGCAGGGTGAATGCGGGTTTTGTTCCCAAAGACAGCTGGGTGCATGATTCAGGCGAAGGCGGGGGCCGCGTGATAGGGGAGGCCTGCCATTTTGTTGACCTGGTCCAGTTTTTGGCCGGGTCCCTGCCGGTCAGCGTCTTTGCGCAGAACACGTCCGATAACGGTGAAGACAACCTGATAATCTCTTTAAAAATGAAGAACGGTTCTGTTGCAACTATCCTTTATGCCTCACAGGGCGACAGGCTGCTGCCAAGGGAAAGGGTTGAGGTGTTCAGCAAGAAATCGGTTTGCGTCATCGATAATTTTAAGAACTTCTTTTTTGCAAAAGAAGGAAAAAGCCAGAAGAAAAAGTCTTTCAACCTTGACAGGGGCTTTGACGCGGAATTCAAAGCTTTGTTTGATGCGATATTGAACGGAAGCGGCAATCCTGTGGATTTTGAGGAGTACATGTATACTACGCTGGTCACTTTTAAGGCCATTGAATCGCTAAAGACAAAACAGCTTCAAGCAATTGAAGGCCTTCTTGAATGAACATAGTCCTTTTATCAAGATATTTTCCCCCGGAGATAGGGACCGCAGCCAACCTGTTCTATGAACTGGCCAGACAACTAGTCTCCTTGGGCAACCGCGTAACGGTCGTTACGGGATTCCCCTGGTACAATCTTGAAGAGATCCCTGCCAAATACAGAGGCAGGCTGTTCATGCGTGAAAGCCTGGACGGCGTTGAGGTGGTCAGGGTCAGCTTTCCTCTGATAGGCCCAAAAAAAGTTAAGCTTGCGCTTGGGCATTTAACGGCTCCGGTTTCAGCCCTCCTCGCGGGTCTTATGGTTAAAAACCCCGACATAGTATATGTCTATTCGCCTCCATTGTTCATGGGGATCTCCGCCTGGCTGCTGCGGCTTTTTAAAAGGGTCCCTTTTGTATTTGGAGTACAGGACCTTCATCCGCAGTGCTATATAGACCAGGGCGTGCTAAAGAACAAGCTCTCAATAGCGGCGCTGCGCTCGATAGAAAGATTTTGCTATAAAAAAGCGGCTGCCATCACAGTTCATTCCGCCGGCAACAGGGAATACATAAAAAACAGGGGCATAGACGAGAGCAAAATACGGGTGCTGCACAACTGGGTTGACACAGATGATTTAAAGCCTCTTCCCAGGATAAATGAATTTTCAAAACAGCATGACCTTAATAATAAGTTCGTTGTCGGATATGCCGGAACTCTGGGGATGTCTCAAGGGCTTCTAAGTGTCATAGAAGCTGCCCGCCTGCTTAAGGACAGGAAAGACATTGAATTCTTTATAGTTGGCGACGGAATAGAAAAAAAGAACATGATCGAAAAGGCCCGGGAGTACGGACTTGATAACATCCGGTTTCTTCCGATGCAGTCAAAAGCCGTTTATCCTTTGGTCGTGGCCTCCTGCGATGTCGGCCTGGTAACTCTGAATAAAAAGGTCAAAACCCCCGTGGTGCCGTCAAAAATACTTAGTATGATGGCTGCAGAGCGCCCTGTGCTTGCCAGCATGCCTTTGGAGGGTGATGCCCCCAAATTGATAAATGAGTCCGAGTGCGGGCTCTGCATAGAGGCTGAAGAACCGGCTCTTTTGGCGGAAAAGTTACGGGCCCTTGCTGATAACCGCGATAAATGCCTTAAGATGGCAAGGTCAGGAAGGGACTATGTCGTAGAGAATTTTTCGCTGAAGAAGGTAGCTATGGACATCCTGAATATCTTTACTGATATAATTAAGGACAGCGGGAGGAAGTAATTATGACAGCCGACCATTTGAAAAGCTACGAGGGAAAGACCGTTCTTGTTACGGGAGGAGCAGGCGCCATAGGGACCAATCTCTGCTCGGCTTTGAGCGACGCAGGGGCAAAACTTGTGGTGGTCCTGGACGACCTTTCCTCGGGTTATACCTGGAATGTCCCCCAAAAGAAGGGCTTGATGTTCGTTAAGGGGGATACCGCCGATGATGTGTACCTAAAGAGGGTGTTCTTTGAAAAACCCGATATTGTTTTCCATCTGGCGGCTTTTTTTGCCAACCAGAACTCAGTTGACTATCCCGAAAAAGACCTGCAGACTAACGGATTTGGCATACTAAAGGTGCTTGAGTACAGCCTCTTTAACGGCGTTAAGAGGGTGGTGTATGCGTCTTCCGGCTGCTCCATCTACGGGAGCTCCGCGCCAATGCCCCTCAGGGAAGAGTTCATGTCGATGAACCTGACCACCCCTTACCAGATCACCAAGATGCTCGGCGAACTCTACTGCAATTTCTTTTTTAACCATTACAAACTGCCCGTGGTAAAGACGCGCTTTTTTAATTCCTACGGCCCCGGCGAGGTCCCGGGCCAGTACAGGAATGTGATCCCGAACTTTATTTATTGGGCGATGAAGGGAGAGGCTCTTCCCATTACAGGCACCGGGGAAGAGACGCGGGATTTTACATATGTGGGCGACCTGGTGGACGGGCTGCTGCGGGCCGGCCACTTTGAAAGCGCGGTAGGCCAGGAGTTCAATCTGGCTTCGGGTAAAGAGACCAGCATCATCAGCCTGGCAAAAATGATAAACGAGCACACAGGCAACAAAGCCGGCATCAGGTTGATCCAGAGAAGAAAATGGGATACCAAGCCCCGGCTGCTTGCCTCGGTGGAAAAAGCCGGCAAACTGGTAAGCTATAAACCGCAAATGCCCTTTGACAGAGGGCTTGCAAACACTATCGAATGGTTCAGGAACAACTGGAAGCACATTGAATCAAGCGCTTCTTTCGGTCCGGGAGTATCTTCTGCCGTAAGGGACAAGTAAAAAGTCTTTGAAAAAGATACTTTTTTACTCCGGCTCAAAGGAATCAGGGGGAGCGGAGCACTATCTGTCCGTTATATCAAGCCGCATCCCGCGCGACAGATATCTTCCGGTACTTGCGTCAAATCTGGATCCCCTGCGGTTCTTTTTCCTGCTTAAGAGAGAAAAGCCGGATCTGGTGCATTTTAACCTCGGGCTTCCCATCCACTGCGCAGCCAATCTGTTGGTCAGCGGTTTATTTAGAGGTGTGAAGATCACGGCCACGGTCCACTCTGTAGCAGCACAGTCCTCCAGGTTCCCTTTTCTTTCCCGGCTAAAGAAACTGATCGCGTTGGCCTCGCTCAGGGGTGTGCAAAGATTTATTTGCGTATCCCAAAACAGCAAAGAAACATTCTGCCGCAACTATGGTATTTCTACGGACAAAGTTGCCGTCATCTATAACGGCGTTGATATGCCGCCCGACGCAGCTTTTGGAACTTCCGGCGGGACTGTGGTAATAGGAACAGTGTGCAGGCTTGTAAAGAATAAGGGGCTTGAAGTTCTTTTGAAGGCCTTTTCCCTGCTTCTAAAGGACCTTTCATGCGTCAGGCTTTTGCTGGTAGGGGACGGGCCAAAAAGAAAAGAGCTTGAAGGGATGTCTAAACAACTTGGGATAGAAAGCAAGGTCACATTTACCGGGCATGCAAAAAACATCCTTCCTCTTTTGTGCGGCATGGACATCTTTGTCATGCCTTCTTTGTCAGAGTCACTTCCGTTCTCGCTTCTGGAGGCTATGGCTGCTGGAAGGGCGGTCATTTCGACAGATGTGGGGGGAATAAGGGAATTGATAAAAGAAGGGGAGAACGGGTACGTTGTCCCACCGGGGGATCCGGACAAGCTTAGTGATGCGGCATCTAAACTCCTGGCAGACCCTGCAAAGAGTTCCGCTCTGGCAATAGCCGCCAAAAGAACAATTGCCGAAAAGTTTTCAATAGATTCTATGATGCGTGGAACGGAACAGTTTTTTGATGAGGCATAGATAAAGCTAAAATTTGGGCCTCTTGACGTGTCAATTCCTGAAGTGCTATGATTTCGACAGATAACAAAATATTGTTATTTAGAGAAACGAATGGAATTTGCAGAGTTTTTTAGAAAATTTAAATCCGAGCCTGTCATTGATAGTCGGCTTTTTCCCATGCTTGGGCAAGACAAGCAAATAATCAGGAATCAGGTGGCAGGCTGGAAAAAAAAGGGGCTTCTTGTCCAACTCAAAAAGGGCCTTTATGTCTTTTCCCGTGATTACAAACCTTTTCCGGAGCCAGGATCTATTGCTAACCTTTTGGTCCAGCCTTCGTATTTGAGCCTTGAGTACGCGCTTTCTTACTACGGCCTTATCCCTGATATCGTCAGGGTTTATACTTCAGTATCCACCAAAAAAACCAATAGATTTGAAAATAGAACAGGCATCTACCATTACCGGCATATCAAAAACAACTTTTTTTTCGGGTATGTAAAAGAGAACGGTATTATGATCGCGACACCGGAAAAAGCGTTGCTTGACCATGTATATTTAAATGTCAAATCTGCCGGCGCCATGGGAGAGGACTTTTTCGCGGGGAATATGCGTCTTCAGAATATTGAGGGGTTAAAATTGTCCGTGTTAAAAAAATACGCGAGGTTTTTTGGGTTAAGAAAGGTGGATATTGCCGTAAAAATACTGGAGAAGACATGGAAGAACTATTAAAGGGAAAGTTAAATGAATACAGTTCGGATCTTGAAAAAAGAAATGCGCTTCGTGAATACTTGCAATCATTGGTCCTGAAGGTGTTGTTTGAAAAGAAATATTTTAAAGATCTTATCTTTGTCGGAGGCACGGCGCTAAGGTTCATTTACCGCACGAAAAGATTTTCGGAGGACCTTGATTTTTCATCCTTCTCGGACAAGGCGGGATTTTTAGAGATGTCAGCGGACCTTGAAAAGGAATTAAGATGTTACAACCTTGCCGTGAATACAAGAAAAAAAGCGCAAGGTAATGTGCGAAACGCCTTTATTAAATTTCCGGGAATACTTGAGAAGCTGGACCTTTCGCCGCACAAAAATGAAACAATATCAATCAAACTGGAAATAGACTATAATCCTCCCAAAGGAGGCGCCGTGCAGCTGCATCTGCTCAATAAGGATTATTCTTTTTATGTGCAGTCCTACGATCTGTCTTCACTCATGGCCGGCAAACTGCACGCGATCTTGTTTAGGAAATTCGAAAAAGGAAGGGATTACTACGATCTTGTGTGGTATTTGGGCAAAAAGGCAGTGCCAAATATTGAACTGTTGGACAATGCCATCTATCAGACGCAGAATTTTAGAATACCGGATCTTGAGTCCAGATGGAAAGATCTATTGAAGCATAAAATAGCCGAGGCTGATTTTAAAAGAATTGTAAAAGATGTTTTGCCGTTTCTGGAAGACAGAGGCGAAGCTCTTCTTCTTAGCAAGGAGCATATTATGGAAGTGCTTAGCGGATATTAATTTTAGGGCGGGCGGAAAGAAAGGACATCTAATGAAAAAAGCACTAATAACAGGCATTACCGGCCAGGATGGGTCTTATCTAGCAGAACTTCTGCTTTCTAAAGGTTATGAGGTCTTTGGCATGGTGAGAAGGTCCAGTACAGAAAGTTTTGAGCGCATCAACCATATTATGGATAAGATAGTCTTGAAGCAGGCCGATCTATTGGACCAGCTTTCCTTGATAGAACTGATAAAGGAAACCGGCCCGGATGAAATATATAACCTTGCTGCGCAGTCCTTTGTTCCCACCTCATGGAACCAGCCCCTTTTGACGGGAGAGTTCACTGCCATAGGCGTCACAAGGATGCTGGAAGCCATAAGACACGTAGACAAGAAGATCAAGTTCTACCAGGCGTCATCAAGTGAAATGTTCGGAAAGGTGCGGCAGACACCGCAGAACGAAGATACTCCATTCTACCCAAGAAGTCCTTATGGCGTGGCAAAAGTCTACGGGCATTTTATTACCGTCAACTACAGAGAATCATACGGGATCTTTGCGTGTTCTGGGATCCTGTTCAACCACGAAAGCCCCAGAAGAGGCAAGGAATTTGTGACGCGGAAGATCACTGATGCTGTTGCCAAAATAAAGCTTGGGCTTCAAAAAGAGCTCAGCCTCGGGAATCTGGATGCAAAGCGCGATTGGGGGTTTGCAGGGGACTATATTGAGGCCATGTGGCTTATGCTGCAGCAAAAGGAGCCGCAGGATTTTGTGATCGGAACGGGAAAGACGCACAGTGTTTTGGATTTTGTTAAAATTGCGTTTGAACATGCAGGGCTGGACCATAAAAAATATGTTAAGATAGATAAAGAGTTTTTGCGTCCGGCCGAAGTCGATCTGCTGCTTGCTGACAGTTCAAAAGCAAGAAGGGTCCTTAATTGGACGCCAAGAACGGACTTTACCTCACTGGTCAAACTTATGGTTGACAGCGATCTTTTGGCCAGCAAAGCTCCTGGCAAATAATGAAAGCCCTTATTACCGGGATAAACGGGTTTGCCGGGAGCCATCTTTGCGATCTGCTGCTTGCACAGGGATATGAAGTTCACGGTCTTATTCAGCCTGACACCGGCACGGAAAATATCATTCACTGTCTGGATGGTCTCAAGTTGGAAGAAACCGATATTCTTGATGAAAACAAGCTCCATTCTTTTATTGCTTCAGACAAGCCCGACTTTCTTTTTCACCTGGCGGCTGCAAGCAGCGTAAAGCTGTCCCTGGAACACCCAAAAGAAGCCTTTGATGCAAATGTCTCGGGTACTGTCAACATACTAGAAGCTGTTAGGAATGGCAGCCCAAAGACGAGAGCCCTGATCGTATCTTCTTCAGAAGTGTACGGAGCAAGTTCATCTATGACCAAGGCTGATGAAAACGCGGCGTTACTGCCGCTTAATCCGTACTCCGCAAGCAAAGCTTCCGCGGATATCTTGGCAAGAACTTACGCGTCTTCTTTTGGGCTTAATATAATTGTGGCAAGACCGGGAAACCATCTTGGACCGAGGCAGTCGCCTGTATTCTTTGTCCCAACTGTTGCAAAGCAGGTGGCTCTCATAATGAAGGAAAGGCAGGCGCCGGTCATTGAACTTGGCAATATTGATGTAAAGAGAGACTTCTTGGATGTGAGAGATGTTGCAGACGCTTACTTAGCACTTGCAAAAAGCGGAAAAACCGGGGCTTACAATATTTCTTCCGGCAAAAATTATCTGCTTAGGGACATTGTGCAAATGTTCATAGCTATGTCGGGGAAAAAGATAGCGATCCGCCGATCAAGCGAAAAACTCCGCAGAACTGATGCTTTAGAGGCCAATATAGATAATTCAAAGATATCGCGGGAAACCGGGTGGAAGCCAGAGGTCCCTATAGAAAAGACCCTCAGGGATACACTGGATTACTGGCTTTTGAAAAGTTGAATGAACGCTCTAATTGAGATACAATTCTCTTATGTTCACCGCAATCAGACTTGTTCTTGACGCTTTTAGCCTGGCGCTGGCGTATTTTGCGGCCTATCATTTCAGGTTCGGGGACTTTTATTTTTCGGGATTTCTGTCCTTTCCTCTGCGCCAGTACGCCCAGTATCTGTTTTGGCTTATCATCTTGAATGCCGCTGTGTTCTATTTTCTGGGAATGTACCGTACCAGAAGAGGCATCTTTGTCGAACTGGACGAGTTGGTTTCTGGAGTTGTGGCGGTTTCTTTGTCCTATCTGCTGGTCATGGTGCCGACCCTGCTTCACCGCGAATACGAACACTCAAGGGCTCTTATCCTCATCAGCTGGGCTTTTGCCCTGGTGTTGATCCTTATTTCGAGGCAGATAGTCCTGCGTCTTGAGGTCTGGGCAAGGGGCAGGGGTTTTGGGGCAAGAAGGTGTGTGATAATAGGCAGCGGGGACCTTGCAAGGTCGCTTGAGGCCAAGATAAAGGAGCATCCTTCCTACGGCATCCATTTTGTGGGGTTTGTGGGAGAGCCAGGTGATAAGGTCCTTGGAGGGCTCAACAGGCTGGATAAGATCATTGACGAGCATAGGATCCAGTCGGTTTTTGTGTCCGATCCTTCGATCTCCCGCGATACACTGACAGAGCTGGCGGACCTCTGCGACCAGAAAGAGGTTTCTCTGGGTTCTCTTCCGGACATCTTTCAGATCCTGACCACTTCCCCAGCCGTTGAGGACATAGAGGGCTTTCCCATGGTCGGATTTAAAAGGGTAAAACTGACACCTTTTAACAGGATGGTCAAAAGGACTTTTGATGTTTTTGCGGCTTTAGCCGGACTGGCAGTTTTCGGAATACCGATGCTGTTGATCGCAGCTCTGATAAAGGTCACTTCGCCGGGGGGGCCTGCGATCTATGTTCAGAAAAGGGTGGGATTAAAAGGCAAGATCTTCAGGCTTTATAAGTTCAGGACCATGGTGCCGAACGCCGAAAAGCTCTCGGGTCCCGTGCTTGCCACAGAAAACGACCCGCGCAAGACCCCGTTCGGCGCCTTTCTGCGCTCGACCAATCTTGACGAACTTCCTCAGCTTTTCAATATCCTTAAGGGCGATATGAGCTTTGTGGGGCCCAGGCCCGAGCGGCCCATCTTTGTGAGCAAGTTCAAGGAAATGGTTCCCAAATACATGGAGCGCCACAGGATAAAACCCGCCATCGCAGGATGGGCGCAGCTGCAGTCCGGCGGCTATGACATGCCGCCCGAAGAAAAGATAAAATACGACCTGTACTATATAGAGAACTGGTCCCTCATGCTCGACATCAAGATCGTGCTCAAGTGCGCGCAGATAGCCTTTACCCGTAGGCGCGCCAATTAGACGATGAAAATAGCCGTAAACGCCCAACTGCTCAACTTCAGGGATTTTGGCATAAAGACCTACCTTCAGCGCCTGACGGACCGGTTGTTAAAGATAGACAGGTCAAATGAATATGCGCTTATGCTGGATCGGACGCAGAGCAAATCGTGGGAGCACTTAAAACTTCCCGGGATCGTCAACAAGGGAAAGTTCGATCTCTTTTTTTCCCCCGACCATATTCTGCCGGCGCAGCCTTTGTACTGCAAAAAGGTCCTGACAGTGCACGACCTTTCCTTTGTCAAATTCCCGGAGCTGTTCACTTTTTTAAAAAGGCGCTACAAAAGGCTCATGACCCCGGTCTCGCTTAAACGGGCCGACAGGATAATCGCGGTTTCGCAGAATACCAAAAATGATATTATCGATATTTACGGGACAGCCCCGGAAAAGATAACCGTTGTCCACAACGGAGTGGGGAGCGATTTTTTGCGGGTCGCGGACAAAAAGAGGCTTGATGGGGTAAAGAACAAATACGGGCTTCCTGACAGCTATATCCTGTTCGTGGGGACCATAGAGCCGAGAAAAAATATCGTAAGCCTGGTCAGGGCATATAAAAAGAGCCGAGCCGCCAGGCCGCTTGTAATAGCCGGGAAACCCGGCTGGCTGTCGGAGCCCATAATAAAAGAGATCAGGTCTTGCGACAGGGTCCTCTGGCTTGACAATGTGGAGACGCAGGACCTGCCTTCGCTCTACAGTATGGCTTCAATCTTCGTATACCCTTCGCTTTACGAAGGGTTCGGGCTTCCGGTGATAGAGGCCATGGCGTGCGGCCTTGCCGTGATAACCTCGAATGTATCTTCGCTTCCCGAGGTCGCGGGAAACGCCGCCGTCCTGATAGATCCCAAGGATACAGATACTTTGGCGGGTGAGATCATAGCTCTTTTAAGGGATGCTGACCGTCGAGACGGTCTTGCGGCAAAGGCGCTTGAGCGGGCAAAGATGTTCTCGTGGGAAAAATGCGCGAGGGAGACGATAAAGGTCTATGAAAGTTGCTCTCATTCATGACTGGCTGGTAAGCTACGGCGGCGCCGAAAGATGTCTTGAGGTCTTTCTGGAGCTGTTCCCGCAGGCGGATGTTTTCACTTGTGTCCATGACAGCGCAAGAATGCCCGCGCGCTTAAAAGATATCAGGATCAAGACCTCTTTTATACAAAGACTTCCATTTTCAATCTCAAGATACATGTATTACCTGCCTCTGATGCCGATGGCTGTTGAGGCTTTTGATCTGTCGGGTTACGACCTTGTTATCAGCATCAGCCATGCCGTTGCCAAAGGCGTAAAAAAAGCTCCCGGCGCTCTTCACATCTGCTACTGTCTTACTCCCATGAGATACGCCTGGGACATGCAATATGATTACAGCGGATATGCCGGGTTCGGCCTCTTTAAACAGGCTGTGTTCGATCTTATGATGAAGCGCTTTAGAAATTGGGATAGCGCTTCATCAAAGCGGGTCGATGAATTCATTTCCATCTCGCAGTTCATCAGGCAAAGGGTTGAGAACTGTTATGGACGACCTTCCGAAGTCATTTATCCGCCGGTAGAAACAAGTATTTTTGTTCCCTCCGGGAGGCCTTCCGACTTTTTCCTTGTGGTGTCCCGGCTGGTTCCTCAAAAGAGAGTAGATATAATAGTGGAGGCTTTTAACGCCCTAGAGCTTCCCCTCAAGATAATAGGGGAGGGAAGAGAAGAAAACCGCCTGAAAAAACTGGCAAATAGCAATATTGAATTCCTCGGCTACCTTGATGACTCTGACGTCGCAGAATACCTGGCAGGCTGCAGGGCTCTGGTCTTTGCCAGCCTGGAGGATTTTGGGATCACTCCCCTGGAGGCCCAGGCAGCAGGCCGCCCGGTCATTGCATTTGGGAGGGGCGGAGCGCTTGAGACCGTTGTTGACGGAAAAACAGGCATTTTTTTTGGCGAGCAGACGGCAGAAAGCGTGGCCTCTTCCGTAAAGAGGTTCAATTCTATGGATACTACCTCCTCTGTCTGCCGGGCCAATGCGGAAAAGTTTTCCAGAGAGGTGTTCAAAAAGAGGATGGCCTCATATATTGATGCTAAAATTAGGGAGCGGGGCATCTATTTAGAAAAATGAAAAAAAGAAGCACTCTGATAATAATACTTCTTCTTGCGGCCGACATATTCTTTCTGGCCGTCTCTTTTATCTTTGGTTACTATGTTAAGTACGGTCCGCCATGGGTATCAGGGGTCTATCCTTTGTTCCTTCTGGAGAGGTATTCAAGGAACCTGCTGTTCGCCGTTTTTGCCACGATCTCGGTGTTCAATTTCTTTTCGCTCTATTCAAAAAACCAGAACAGGGATGCCGTGGATGAAGCCGCCTCAGTGGCCGGTGCTGTCACCGTTTCCAGCCTGATCTTTTTCATCATTTCGCTAATCTACAGGGAGATAGTGATATCAAGAAGGGTCATCTTTGCGGCCTGGGGCCTGTCAATAATCCTGATCGCGGCTTTCAGGATCATTGTGATCCGCATAAGAAGATGGCTTTTTTTAAAAGGTGTCGGAGTAGCGAAAGTCCTCATAATAGGCGACCCTGCACAAAAGGCAGGTCTTGTCAAAAGAATAACAGAGCATCCAGAAATGGGACTGCGCATTGTGGGGCAGATGGACTATATTCAGGAAAGAATAGACCAGCAATTCTATTCAAAGCTAAGGGAAACGCTTTCCTTTGGCAGGGTGGACAGGATCATCTTTGCCTGTTCTTTAGCGGATTCAACTGCGGTCATGAAGCTGATAGAGGTATGCGAAGTCAGCAGAGCAGAGTTCCAGTTCGTCCCCAGAGTGCTTGACATAATCGAGTCCAGGATAAGTTCGGACGAGATAGTTGGGGTCCCTCTCATTACCGTAAAAGAGATCAAGCTGTACGGACTCAACGCGCTGCTTAAAAGGACCTTTGATCTGGCCGCCTCTTTTTTGGCGGTGCTCCTTTTTGCGCCGATCTTTGCCGTTATAGCAGTGCTTATCAAGTTGGATTCAAAAGGCGCAGTGTTCTTCATGCAGAAAAGGGTGGGGGAGAACGGCAAGGAATTCCACCTGTTCAAGTTCAGGTCTATGGTAGAAGGAGCCGATGCTCAAAAGAGCCTCATGGCGGACAGAAACGAGGCCGACGGGCCCATCTTTAAGATGCGCAGGGACCCGAGGGTGACACGCATCGGAGGCCTTCTTCGAAGGTTCAGCCTGGACGAACTTCCTCAGATATTCAATGTCCTGCTGGGTCAGATGAGCCTGGTTGGGCCGCGTCCGCCGCTTCCGCAGGAGGTAAAGGAATATAACGAATGGCACTGGAAAAGGTTAAGGGTCCTTGCGGGAATGACGGGGCTCTGGCAGGTAAGCGGAAGATCGGAACTGTCTTTTGAGGAAATGGTTAAACTGGACATCTATTACATAGAGAACTGGTCCCTGTGGCTTGACATCAAGATACTCCTTAAGACGATCCCCGTGGTCCTTTCCTCAAAAGGAGCATATTAGTTAGTGAAAGACCTCCGAAAAATTATTTGATATTCGCTTACCTTATTGTGTATAATATATCAGAATGGAACTGCGGGAGTATATAGGACTTCTCCTCAAGAGGAAGGAGCTTGTGATAGCTTCCTTTCTTGTTGTTTTTTTTGTTGTTCTTGTTTACACTTTTGTCGTTCCTCCGGTCTATGAAGCCACTGCCAAGCTGCTTATCTCAAAGGATGCCGGCACTCTTAATCCTCTTGTGGATAAACCTACTTCCATGGCCAGTCTGCTGCAGGGAAGCAATGATATCGAAACTCATGTGGAGCTTATTAAAGACCGTCCGGTCATAAGCGAAGCCATAAAACAGCTCGACCTAAGGGACAGCAAAGGCGAGCTTCTTGACCCTGAAGATCTTCTCAATTCCGTCAGAGTGGTTCCTCTTAGGGATACGGACATAATACAGATCAGGGTCCAGAATAAAGTTCCTAGGCTGGCTGCAGACACGGCAAATACCATAAGCGAGAGATATGTGGCCTGGAGCCAGGAAATGAACCAGGCTGAGGCAAGGTCGGTAAAACAGTTCATCGAAGAACAGATCGCTGTGACAAAGGGATCTCTCACCAAAGTTGAAGAGGAACTGCTTAAATACAGAAAAAAGTCCGGGTCTGTCCAATTGTCATCGGAGATGCAGGTAAAGATCGATAAACTTGCGGAACTGGAAATAGAGCGCACCAAGGTGACCATCGCGCTAAGGGAATTCCGCGCCAGGCTCACTTCTGGTGCCCTTGGCAGCGATGTGACCGGCCTGACAGAAAGAAAAAAAGCTCTTGATGCCGCTATAGCAAGGTATAACAGCGAGTTAAAGGACCTTCCTCAAAAAGAGCTCGAAGTTGCGCGGCTTATGAGGGACAACAAAGTTGCTGACGCCACTTATGTAATGCTCCTGGAAAAACTTAATGAGGTCAAGATCGCCGAGGCAATGAAGACCAGCAGCGCCAAGATTGTTTCTCCTGCTGTGGTACCGAAAGATCCCATCAAACCCAAAAAACTGCTAAATCTGATGATGGCAGTCATTATAGGGTTGTTGATGGGCGCCGGGGCGGCATTCCTTACGGAATATTTTGATGTTTCCATAAGAACTTCCGAAGAGGCAAAACAGATCACCGGTTTTCCTGCCCTCGGGGTAATCCCTTTCGTCAAAAGCGCAAAAAAGAACGAACCGTTCGAATACCTGATCGCTGAAAAAAGGCCGAAGTCCCAGGTGGCGGAAGCTTTCAGAACACTGGATGCCGATATTAAATTTGCCGCCGCCGGTTCTCCCGGAAAGGTGCTTCTGTTCACCAGTTCGCTTCCGGGCGAGGGTAAGTCGTCAACTGTCTCAAATTATGCGGTTATCAGGGCGCAGAGCGGAAAGAGAACTGTTTTGATAGATGCTGACATGCGCAAACCCATTCTGGACAAACTGTTCGGGGTTGCATCTAAAAAGGGCCTCTCGGATGTGCTTTGCGGGGAACAGCGAGTGGATGATGTCATCCAAAAGACTTCTATCACAGACCTTGATTTTATCGCCTCAGGCCCTATTCCCCCCAACCCTGCGATTCTGCTCGGCTCTCCCCAAATGAAAGCGATATTAAACGATCTTTCTGACAGGTACGATTCTGTGCTTATAGACAGCCCGCCGCTGGTGGGGCTTCCGGATGCTCACCATCTCTGCTCGATAGCCGATGGAGTGATCTTTGTGATTGCTTACGGGAGGACGGACCGGAATGAAGTGGTGGATGCAAAAACGATATTGGAAAATGCCAAAGCCTCGGTCTACGGTTTTGTGCTTACAATGTTCGATGGGGGGGGAGCGGTGTACAAGGCTTACTACGGCGCTAAATCCTATTATTATTCATCCCAGCCCAAGGAGAAAGGACCGGAACAATGATAAAAAAAGGGTGTTTTTGGGCTGTGCTCCTTATACTTGTGCTTTTCTGCGCCTGTGACGCGGCTACTCTTACTTCTCCCTTTCTGAATTACCCGAATCCTTTCAAGACCCGCGATTCTAAGGCCGGCACCACCGAGGGGACCTATTTTGCCTACGGTCTTTCTTCCGCTACCAATATTGAGATAAGGATCTATATGATAGACGGTACGCTTGTGTGGAAGAGGAGCTTTCTTTCGACGGATCCCGAAGGCTCTGCCGGCTATCACGAAGTGTTTTGGGACGGAGCTCTGGATACGGGGGCTTCAAAGAGACAATACAGCGGGTATATCCTGAGAGAAACCGCCCCTAACGGGATCCTGCTCTCTTTTTTAATAGCAAATGGAAAAGTCCTGGCAAAGAACAAAATAACAGTATTTCAGTAAATGAAAAAAATATTACATGCCATATTTGCTTTTTGTCTGCTGTCATCGGCTGCCTGTGCGGCGCTGATCCCGGATGTGTCAAGATTTGCCGTTGGTGCAAGGACCGTAGGCCTGGGAAGGGCCTTCGTCGGCATTGCTGATGACGCAAACTCTATCTTTTATAACCCTGCGGGGGGCGGTTGGGCAAAGACAGTAAGCCTTGTTTCTACCACTACCCGCCTGCTTGATGACACCAATGTGCTTTCTCTGGCAGGAATGTTTCCCACGCACTACGGCTCCGTAGGGTTTGCTTACGCCACTTACGGCATATCCGGGAGCTTTGTGACCTACAGGGATGCCCTTGGGCAGGTCGCGGTCGATTCTACCAGGGAAGGGATGTCTTTTTCGGGAAGTTCTGCGATTCTTTCCTTTTCTTCTCTGCCTTTTATCAGCCCTTTTTCTCCTGATGTAAAAGCTACTCTGGGGTTCAATGTGAAATTGTTCAGGCAAAGCCTTGGGGGTGGGACAGTTGGGGCCGCCAGCTCTTCCGGGATCGATATTGACGGCGGCCTGCTCATCAGGCCCTCGGAATGGCTGCGGATAGGGTTCAGCGCCCTCAACATGCTCCCTGATTCTTATAACCAGATCGGAGGGTCCAATAACTGGGATTCAGGGGAGGAGCGCAAAGAAGGTATAGAAAATGTAATAAAAACGGGGATCGGGTTAAAGATACCTTCTTCTATGCTTCCAAAGGGTATGGGTAAGGAGCTCATAATAGATGCGGATTTGGATATGTTCATAGCAAAACCGCGTCCCGCTCTGCTGCATATAGGGACGGAGTGGTGGCCTTCCGACTATCTGGGACTCAGGATGGGGCTTGATCAGGATGTTGCTTCTGCTGGACAGACCGACTCCATGGTCGTGGCCAGCAGTTTCACCTATGGAGCAGGACTCAAGTTCTCAAGTTTCCTTTTTGATTATGCTTTCAAGCCCTCCAGCCTGACGGATGCAAATTCGCATTATTTTTCGATCTCCTACCTTATCCCAACGTTTTCTGAAAGGCAGGTCATAGTTGCATTGGAGCCAAGGGACAGGACCATCACATATAAGCCCTCCGTTTTGCTCAAAGCAAAATCGCCATCTAAGGTCAGGGAGGTCCGAGTGGGAGGAGCAGCGATAAAAACTTTGGCCGGATCTTTTGAAACGGTCGTGGACCTGTCTTTAGGAAAAAATCCGATAAAAATGGAGGGGTATGACGAAAAGGGGGCCAATATTGCTTCCGGAGAATGCAGAGTGCTTCGCTTGGCCGAGTTCAGTGATGTTCCTCATCAGTTCTGGGCCAGCGATCCGATCTCCCATATGGCGACTCTGGGCATTGTGTCCGGTTTCCCTGACGGAACTTTCAAGCCGCAGAAGGGGCTTACGAGGGCCGAAATGGTTACCCTTCTTGTTCGGGCAAAGAATACGGTTCTTACGAAGCCGTCTGGCAACGTGTTCAAGGATGTCAGAAAGGAGCACTGGGCTTCGCAGTACATAAAGGCCTCTCTTAATTCCAATATTGTAAAAGGCTATCCTGACGGCACCTTTAAACCGTCTGCGGGGCTGACCAGGGCCGAGGCCGTGTCCGTTCTGGTAAGGTTTGGCGATATCCGGGAAAAGGAAACAGCTGCTTCTGCGTCCTACAGCGATATTGCTTCAAAACACTGGGCTTTTAGGTCGATAAGCGCGGCCAGACAGGCAGGGCTTTTGTCTTTCATAAAAGAGAGCACCTTCAAACCGCAGCGGCCCATAACCAGGGCGGAAGCCTGCGAAATGCTTTCCAGGATAAAGTTCATTTCCGGAAAGATCGACCAGCTTCTTAGTTTTGACATCGGATACTGACCTCTAAAGAGAAATGATGGATCCAGATAAAAAAATAAGGACCGCTGTTATAGGGACCGGTTTTATGGGGTCCCTCCACTGCCGCGCTTATTCCATGGACAAAGACTGTGTTTTTACAGGCGTTTTTGACGCTGACAAAAAGTCCTCTGCCGACCAGGCCTCAAAATACAACATCAAAGCCTTTGATTCTGTCCAGGAACTACTTGAGAATGTTGATGCTGTCTCTGTTGCCGCTCCAACCACCCTGCACTATGAAATTGGAAAGGCCTGTATAGAAAAGGGGGTCCATCTTCTGATGGAAAAGCCCATAGCTGCAACGATCGATGAGGCAAAAGAACTTGAGAAAGCGCTCGATAAAAGCGGTCTTGTCTTTGCCATAGGGTATATAGAAAAATTCAATCCCGCGGTCAAGGAATTGTTTAAAGCGATAAAGGGGGAAAAGATACTTTCTTTCGAAGCCTTAAGGGAAGCCCCTCCCGCGCCCAGAGCCAACGATGTGAGCGTGGTGCTTGACCTTATGATCCATGACATTGATATACTCCTGGCCGCAACTAATTATGGAAGCCCGGAATTGATCAAGGCCGAAGGCAGAAAGACCAGCAGGGATGTTATTGAAGACGCTTCCTGCGCAATAGCTTTTAAGGACGGAACCAAGGCTTTTTTAAGGGCATCAAAAGTGTCCGGCAAAAAACTCAGGACCATCAGGGCTGTTTGCAGCGGTATTTTGGCAGAAGCCGACCTTATCTCAAAAAAGCTCAAAATAACAAAGGACGGCACTGTCAGCGAGATCGAAGCGTCAGGCTTGGAGCCCATAAGGGCGGAGGTGTCGGATTTTTTGAAGGCCGTAAAAGGTAATGGAGCTCCCGCCTCGGATATCCGCTCGGCCTGTCTTTCTTTTGAAACAGCAAAAAAAATCGAGCGGCTTATCGAAGGACGATGATCCTGCCCTTTGCTGAGGCAGTTGCCTGTCCGTTCTCCTGCGCCAGAACTTTTATGAGGTAGATACCGTTAGAAGCATTCTCTCCTGAGGCCAGTTTTCCATCCCATTCAAGATTGTTGTTGTAGCCGGCCGTACCGGGCACGCTTAAGGAAGTGATAAGCCTTCCGGTCTGGTCAAAAATGTAGAGCTTGACCTGCGCAGGCCTAGAAAGGTTATAGGTTATCTTTGAGGGGCCCAAAGACGGGTCAAAGGGATTGGGGCAGGGCAGAAGATCTTTAAGGCAGAGAGAACCTTCGGCAAAGAACTCTATAGAATAGGTATGGGATGGCGTTTCAAGCTCAAGTTCATGCTTTCCGGCAGAAAGGGTTCCCACAGAGGCAGATCCGGTAGATGTGTCGTAAGCTATGCTGGTTGAATCCAGCTTAGCAGAGGCAAAGGCAAACGGCGCGCCTGAGGAGTCTGTTATCTTTACGCTGGAAGGGGATGCGGGCACATAATCCCCCTCGGCTATTTGTTTGCCGTCGAACTCAAAAATGGCGGACGAGGACATGACCGTGCAGATTATGGTCCCTGACACGGTCGCAGTGTTCTGCGCCGGGTCCTTTGCGCTTATCACAACTTTGTTCTCTCCTTTTTCTAATCCTATACCCAGGCAGAACGTGCCGTCGCAAGACACAAGCTGTTCTTTTGACTGTTTTCCGTTTACCGAGGCAAAGATCTTTTTGACCGAGGGCTTATCAACCTTTCCTGTTACGGCTAAACTTGATCGGTTCAGCTCTCCAGGAAGTGTTTCATCAAGGGTAATGACCGGGACGACCGTATCTACTACAAGAACTGCCGTGGCGGGTTTTGCGGTGTTGCCGGCAAGGTCCCTGATCACTGCTTCCAGCTTGTAGATGCCGTCAGAAAGAGCGGTCCTGGGTTCGAACACCAGTTCCTTTTCCCCGGACCCGGCAGAACAGGACCCTTCTATTGTTGAAGCGTCCCGGAACAATTTCACTGAGGAGTTCCTGTTGTCAGGTCCCGACCCGTCATCGGACAATTCTATCAAGATCCTTTTGCCGCTGCCCGAATATAACACAGGTTCTTTTGATGGGAACAGGAGCCCAGGCCCTACAAGGTCAACGTTCAATTTTGCCGAGGCTTTTGCGTAAGTTCCGTCAGGCAGAGGCAGCCTTACCTCAAGCTCGTTCTCTTTTTGCGTGACTTCCTGCGGGAGATATATGATCCCGAGGACTTTGTTCCTGCTGTTATCAAGGTAGAGCGAGGACTCGGCAGCTTTGCCGTTAATATAGGCCGCGGCTTCGGTTTCGTCCTCTATTTCAAGAGTCGTGCCGGCAATAGAGGCCTCAAAAACCACTGTTGAGCCTTTCTTGAACCAGGAAGAAGACGGCGGTTTTTCGACAGACATAGAAAGGACCTTTGGAGAAGTATCTATGTTAAAGCTTCTGGCCTGCGATTCAAAAGAAGAGATGCCGTCCCAGGCATATAACCTGTAATAATACTTTCCCTCAGAAAGAGGCTCTAAAAAGGCCGCTATCGGATACTCTGCCGGAATATCGGAAAATGAGGCAAAGTCGCTTGTCCTGCCCAGCCTGACCGAGTATAAATAGGTGTCGGCCTCCTGCACGGGGTCGGCTTCAAAGGTGATCGCTGGTTTGTTCAGAGCAAAGACATGGTCGTCCGGTATTTTGGGTCCAAGGCTTTTCAACCGGGCAAATGACAGCGTCCTTATAGAGCCGCCTGTTTTGGCAATAACGGTTCCGGGACAGGCCAGGACCTTTATTGATGTGCTTTCTTCCGAAGCAAGCAGTTCTTTCTGCGGAGAGGCCCATTTTGTTCCGGAAAGGAATGCTCTGGAGTAGTAGAGATGCGAATCTGAGCTCCAGGCGGCAAAGCAGGCCCCCTGCGGCGAAAGGACGATATCCCAGGCAGGGATACTTGTGCCTGAGGATGCTATCTCAAAAGGCCTGCCGAAGGCAGAACTGTCGGCGGTTTTTTTTGCTGCCATCAATTTGTGGGTTATGCCGTCAAACACTCTCCAGGAGCAGATGGCGCTTCCGTGATTAACTGCCGCTTTTGGCAGGGACTGTTGCGTGAATGACGAAGAGACCTCTTTAGGTGCTGTGTAAGTCCTGCCAAGATCAAAGGACTCACAATACTTTAATTGTCCGGAGGCCTTATCCTTCCAGACGATTAGTACTTGGTCTTGGCTTGACGAAACGGCCGGGACCCCTTCGGGAACGGAGTCCGCATTTACGGCAAACGGGGCAGAAAAATAGGGGAGGCTATCCGAAAAGCTGGAAAACAGCCTGTCCTGGCCGCCTGCCCAGACAAGCAGGATGCTGCCTTTGTGCCTTAAGACTTTCAGGTCTGAGGGCCTTGTATCGAAAATATGGACAGATTCAGGCCTGCTCCATGTATCGCCGTTATCGCTGGAAAAAGACAGATACAACCGTCCCGAAACATACCAGTAAGCCTCGAGCAGATTTTTTTCCCTGATCAAATGCTGGAAGCAAGCTTCTTCGGTTGTCGAGGCAAGGTCTCTTTTTGAGGAAAAGGTCTGTCCTTTGTCAAAGGACCTTGAAAAAACAGGACCGGGAGAGCAGTTTAATTCGTATACTGTATTGTCTTCAAAGAGCGTGGCGGCACAAAGAGAAGTCGCCAGGGAACCTGCAAGCAGCAGGACAGATGCTATCATCAGAGCCCTAAGGTCTATCTTACCCATAATATATCCGGGGAAGTCCCATCCCAGGACAATTGTAGCACTTCTGTTATATATTACAAACAGGTCAAATAATGCGTCAGAAGTTGATTATTTTAGAAAATCCTGCGGCTTCAAGGCTTGCGCCTCCGACCAGCCCGCCGTCAACATCTTCCTGCGACATCAGTTCCTTGATGTTGTCGGCTTTTACGCTTCCTCCGTAGAGTATCCTGATGGAAGAAGAAACATCTTTGCCAAAGAGGCCCTCCAGCTGTTTTCTTATGAAAGCGTGGACTTCCTGCGCCTGTGCGGGGCTCGCGGTTTTACCGGTCCCGATAGCCCAGACAGGTTCGTAGGCGATAACGGTCTTTAATGCCTGTTCTTTTAAAAGCCCGCTGAGCCCGCCTTTCAACTGCTTTTCTATCACCTCAAAGGTCCTGTTCTTTTCTCTTTCTTCAAGGGTTTCGCCGACGCAGACTATTGGGATCAGTCCCACCTTAAGTGCTGCGTTAAGCCTTTTGTTCACTGTTGCATCGGTTTCCCCAAAATACTGTCTTCTTTCCGAATGTCCGATTATCGCGTACTCGCAGCCGCTGTCCTTTATCATTCCGGGCGAGATCTCCCCGGTAAAGGCGCCTTTTTCTTCCCAGAAGATGTTTTGTGAGCCTATCTTGACATTAGTTCCCTTGCAGACGCCTACTGCCGGTTCTATATCGATAAAAGGCGGACAGACGACTATTTCCCTTTCGGCTGCCTCTTTGACCAGAGGGATCAGCTCTGTCAGCATGGCCCTTGTTTCTTTTGCGTTCTTGAACATCTTCCAGTTGCCGGCTATTATCGGTTTTCTCATTTTTTCTCCTTTAACTTCAGTTTATCAAATATTCCGGTCCCTGTAAACGAGACGGAAAGCAGTTCGGGTGCCGCGGTTCAATAGCCTAGACAGGCTTTGGACTTTCTTCCCAACTCGTGCAAAAAACCGTAGTAGGGTGCAAGATCATCAAAAACTATCATTGAAGCGGAAATGACCACCGTTACATCCTGGTCGGGATCATATTTAACTACCGTTGCATATCCGGCGTGTCCGCCGTCATGGCCGTATCCCAATCCCGGGACATATGATATTCCCAGGCCATAATTCTTTGAGCGGGTGCCCTCCATCATCATTTTGGCGCCTGTTTTGTTTACTCCCGCTTCTCCTCTTAACAGTTTTCTTATCCAGACGGCCAGATCCGCGTCATTTGAGATGATATTTCCCTCGGCAATGTGGGGAGTCATATTATCCTCGGTTGTTTCGATCAACAGATCTCCGCCGGTTGAATATCCTTTAGCAAAAGGGACCGGCAAGGACTGCTGGCTGCCAAGATAGGGCAAAGTTGTATCGTTGAGGCCGTTGGGGATCAACAAGTTGTTTGCCACAAACTTATCATACCTTTGGCCGGAAACTCTCTCGATTATCTTCCCAAGGATGGAATACCCTGTATCGCTGTAGTGGTAGGAGGCATCAGGCGCAAAGAAACTTAATTTGTTTGCGGCAACAACCCCTGTCAGCTCGTCAAAAGTAAATGTGTGTGAAGCATCAATTTCTTTGACATAATCAACGTAATTCTTTCCGGCATAGGGAGCTTTGGCCGTTGCGGGAATACTGTTGTTGGATATGTCCCATACCCCGGCCCTGTGTTTGAGAAGTAGTCTGATAGTGATCTTGTCTTTGTTTGGAATATCATATGCCGCAGTGTTTGGAACATATGGCTCTGTTGAGCCGGGGATCATAGCTGTTATCTTATCGTCAATGTTCAGCTTTCCCTGTTGCTGAAGAAGCATGATCCCGGCTGCAGTAAAAGTTTTTGTAACGCTTGCCGCGCGGAAATGGACTTTGCTGCTTGCACCCTTATCAAAATTGCTGGCGGAAAAATAATTGCCTTTTGGCGTCATTATGTATATTGAAACTGCTC